>DATGQR010000023.1:0-6267 GCA_035304105.1 Thermomicrobiales bacterium
CCTGCTGGGCGGCGTGATTATCGTGCGCTGGGGCTACAATCCGACCTTCGTTATTTACTCACTGACCATGCTCGCTGCGATGACGCTCTTCTACGTCTACGCGCGTTACATCTCGCCGGTCGAGTCTCCGGAGGAAGCGCCGGCCGTCGCCGAGAGCGCCGCGCCGCTGGCCGAGGAGCCGGCACTCCAGCCCGACGGGGGCGCTTAATTTCGAGCCCCGGCGCCGCCCGGTCCGGGGATAGCTCGCTATATGTGCCAGGCGGGAATAGAAACGCGGGTGGCGCGTTATAGAGGTCAGGAGAACAGGGACGCACGTCTGGCCCGCCATCCGGTTCCGGCATGTTCCCCGACATCCTGCAACCTAGCCTGCGGGCCCAGATGCCCTTTCTCTGTCCTTTCCCCCTTTCCCGGTCCCCGGTGCTCCCCCAACACCGGGGACGCCTCCTTTAATGCGCCGATAGCAATGAACATTGCCTCTTGATCGGGTGCTGCATCCCAGATCTGTCCCAGGAACTCCCAGAGCACCCTCTGGGTCCGGGATGTGCAATGCGTGCGAATGGCGGTGTTACGAAGCGTTCGGGACTACACGATTAAGAGGGCACAACTTTTTCATCCCTTGCCCGAATCGGCACAGATCATGCTAGGCTTCCGCCCAGCACGTGGTTGCGCCTAGGGTTCCGTTCCCCGCCCGCGAGGAACCACGAACAATGAGGGCGGCGGAAGACTGGTCCGAGCGGCGCCACGGCCGGCATCACCCGTCGGGACGGGTGTCCATCGACGGCCGCACACCTGAAGGTACAAAAGACTGGAGGCTCGTCGGTTTTGCTGCCCTGCGTTCGGCGGGGGCACGGAAACGGAGCTTCCACAGATGACGATTCTGGCGCTCGGCCTGATTCTGGCCGCGGCAGTTGGCCACGCGACCTGGAACCTGCTGGCCAAGCAGGCCGGCGGCGGGGCCGCCTTCGTCTGGCTCTTCGGGGCGCTCTCAGCGCTGATCTACGGCCCGCTGGCGCTGTTGATCATCGTGATCGAGCGCCCGGTGATCGGCCCGTCGCAGCTCGTCTTCATCGGTGGCAGTGTGCTGCTCCACATGGCCTACTTTCTGCTGCTCCAGCAGGGCTACCGAGTCGGCGACCTCTCGTTGGTCTACCCGCTGGCGCGCGGCACCGGCCCGATGCTCTCGACGATCGGCGCGATCCTGTTGCTCGGCGAGCGCCCGGGCATGGTCGGGATGATCGGCGCCGGGCTGGTGATTCTCGGGATCTTCCTGCTGACCGGCAGCACGCTGGCGCTGCGCTCGGCCTCCAGCGCCGGGCTGGGCTTCGGCCTGCTGACCGGCGTGCTGATCGCCAGTTACACGCTCTGGGACAAGCAGGCCGTCGCGACACTGGCCGTCCCGCCGCTGCTGCTGGACTGGTCGCTGGGCGTCGGCCGGGCCGCCGTGCTCGCGCCGGTGGCCCGCAAGCGCTGGCCGGAGGTGCGCCGCATCTGGCGTGAGGCACGGCCCCAGGTGCTGGGCGTGGCGATCCTGAGCCCGCTCAGCTACATCCTGGTGCTGACGGCAATGACCTTCACGCCGGTCAGCTACGTGGCACCGGCGCGCGAGATTAGCATCCTGATCGGCACGATCTTCGGCGCCCGCCTGCTGGCGGAAGGCGAGGGCCTGCGCCGCGTCGGCGCCGCCAGCGTCATGGTCTTCGGCGTCGCGGCCCTCGCGGTCGCCTAGTCGTCCGCCGACTGTCGAAAGGCCTCTTCGTCGTCCCAGATCGTTTCGAACTCCAGGCCGTGCGACGCCTTCATCGCCGCGAGGACGGATTGCGACACCATCTCGTCGCTGGCGAAGGGCTTGCAGGGCAGGACGATCTCGGTCGCCGGCAGGTCGCGGCCCGCGACGGCCGGCGCGACGCGGCGGCACTCGATGTTCTCGGCCAGGATCTGGGCCTCGTAGGCTTTGGCCAGCTCGACGTCATCGCCGCAGGAGAAGCCGACCCGGAAGTTGGTGGGGTCGACGAACGCTTCCAGGTGCGCGATGACAGCGATGCCGGTCGCGATCCTGGTGGCGTTATGCCGCCAGCTCTCGATCTCCGCCTCGCTCAGCGGGCCGTCGGGCTCCCAGTAGGGCGTCATGTCGCCGCGTATGGGTGGACCACCCAGACTGGCCGGCTCTCACAACTCATCCCACTTCCCCAGCCATTCGGCCTCGTAATCGAACGTCACCGTGTACCTCCTCGGGTGGATAGTCTAGCCTGAGGAGAGAGTTTGTAGGTTGTAGTTCGTAGTTTGTAGGAAGACAGAAGGCCCTCACCCCCGGCCCGCGACCCGCTTCGCAGGTACCCCGCCCACTCGCTGCTCGGAGGGAGAGGGGGAGTTAAGGCAGCGTGCAGTTGATCGCCAGCTCTAGCGCTACATGAGGACACCCCCTCCCGGGTACCCTCTGGGTGACCGGGAGGGGTGCCCTTTGGGCCACGGCCGGGGGTGAGGGATATCCCCCTACGCACCCCGCGCTTTCTCCTCCTGGTAGAAGACCAGGTCCAGGTCGCCGGGGGAGTGGCCGAGTTGGGTGAGAAGGGCGGCGATCTCGCTGCGGTGCTGGGTGCCGTGGTTGAAGACGTGAGTCATCGCGACCCAGTAGGGCATGCCGGGGTAGAAGTCGGCGTCGAGCGCTTCTTCGGTCAATGTGTCGATGTAGGCCGAGGTGTCGGCGTGGACCTGCTCGTGCAGGGCGCGTAGCGAGGCGACATCCGGATAGTCGTCCAGGTCGAGGCGGGCCGGCCGCTCGCCGGTTTGCCAGGCGGTGCGCCAGCCGCGCTCGGCGCTGGCGATGTGGAAGAGGAGCCGCCGGATGCTCCAGTCGTCGTGGAGCGCGCTGCTGTTGAATTGCTCCTCGGTCAGCTTCTCGGCAATGTCCAGCAACTGCATGTTGCGGGCATGGCCGTACTCGTACATCAAGCGAAGTTCCGCGGGTCGCATCGGCGCGTCCTCTCTTTCGGCGGGACCGCGCGAGCGTTTACCGCGCCATCGCGGTAGTTGCGGCCCCGCCAGGCCATGAACGTACAGGCGCATTCTAGAACAAAAGTTCTGAGCGCGCGAGTGGTCGACGGGCAGCGTGGCTGATCACTCCCAGGAACGCGCCGGCATCCCCAGGCCGTGTAGGCCGCGGTAGTCCGACGGCTCGGGGGAGCGCCAGCCCTCCAGCAGCTCGGCGGGCGGCTGGTAGACCTCGACGCCGAGTGGGCGGCAGGTGGGCAGCGGATCGCCGGCGTCGGGACCCCAGAGCGGCACCGAGAGGTCGCCGCCGGGGCAGGTCGAGATCGCGCAGAGCAGGTCGATCTCGGCGAAGAACTCGAAGAAGTCGCCCTGTCTGGCCGGGCTGGGCTTCATGTAATAGCGCCCGTCCGCGTCCAGCCCGGTCACCTGGAAGATGTTCAGGACGTCGTGGACGTCGCGTTCGTCCAGCCCCCAGGGCAGCACGGCGCGGGTCAGGTTTGAGTGGCAGTGGAAGTCGAATTCCTCGCCCATCAGCAGCTTGGTGACGTAGGGGTCGCAGCGTGAGCCGAGCAGATCGTGGCAGCGGCCGCCATCCTCGTCGATGCCGTACTGGATCGTGTCGTTGGTGATCGTCAGCATCGGGCGCAGGTAGGGCAGCGTAGACCACAGCCGGTCGAACGTGGTGACGTGGGAGGACTGTAGCTGCCGGGTGCGCGCGGCCCAGAAGCGCTCGCGCGGGTTGTGCAGGTTCCAGGCGTTGAAGTCGGCCACCTGCGGTCCCTCGATGGCGACGATCCGGCAGATCTGCCCGGCCCGCACCGGCCACGCCCGCCCGGAGCGGATCGGCACGACGAATTCGTCGACCTTCTCCCTCTGCCCCGTCTCCTCCGCCAGCCGCCGGTAGAAGGCCTCATCGACCTTCAGCTTGCCTTCATCCTCCAGCAGATAGGTCCAGCCCGGCATCGTGTCCTCTCACCTCCAGCCCCTCGGTGCTCGTCCCTGGGGGCGGTTCTAGCACATCTGGACCGTCACGCGGCCAGGCCGACGACCTGGCAGATCTGGGACACGACCTGATCCAACGGGGCGCTGGTGTCGATCTCGTGGTCGGCGCTGCGGCGCAGGAGCGGCTCGATTTCCTTGATGAGGGCCAGCACGCGCTCGACTTCGTCCGGGCTCTTGCCGAAGGCGTTGTTCGTCCGCGTCGCCAGCCGGCGGAGGATCAGCTCGGTGGGCGCCGAGAGGAGAATGACGTGGTCGAACTGCGCGTAGAACGCGCCCTGGTTCGGGGAGGTGCCGGAGATGAACAGGATGCTCGCGTCTTCGGTTGAGAGGAGTGTCTGGATGCGCTCGGGTTGCCAGACCCAGTCCCACCCCGGGCCAGGGCCGGTGAGTTCGTCTTCGGGTACGGGGACTAGCTCCGAGTACCCGGGAACGTCGACGTCGACGGCCTTGTAGCCGCGCGCGGTCAGTTCCTCGATCACGGCCGACTTGCCGGTTCCCGACATGCCCGTCAGCAGCACACGCTTCATCTTGTTGTGGTGCCAATCGTTATAACCGGGGCGGGCCGCGCTAGGATGTATCCATCACCGGTATACACAATGGGAGTGTAACCATATGGCGTTCACGATGTCGCGGTGGAGCGTGGCGAAGAGCGCGATCAGTTCGCGCGGCGGGATGGTGGTGGCCAAGCAGGAGGCGGCGGCGCGGGCCGGGGCCCAGGTGCTGGCCGAGGGCGGCAACGCGATCGATGCCGTGGTGACGATGGGCTGGTGCATGGCGGTCATGGAGCCCTACCAGTGCACCATCGGCGGGGCTGGCTACACGATTTTCCGGCCGGTCGACGGCGAGCCGGTCGTTGTCGAGTTCACCGGCCGCGCGCCAGCGAAGGCGACACAGGAGATCATGGGTGACCGCAAGCCGGGCCAGCCGTTCCGCGGCGCGCTGGCGCTCGGCGTGCCAGGCACCGTCGCGGGGTTGGCGCTGGCGCTGGAGCGCTTCGGGTCGATCTCGCTGGCGCGCTCGCTGGAGCCGGCCATCGCGCTGGCCGAGGAGATGCCGCTCGACTTCTTCATGGCGCTGCGGATCACTCAGGGGCTGCAGGCGCTGCGCGCCAATCCGGACTCGGCGCGCGCCTTCCTCTCTGAGAACGACCCGCCGCTGGCTCACGGCCAGTACGTCATTCGCCAGACTGACCTGGCCCGCACGCTGAGGGCGATCGCCGAACAGGGCCCGCGCGTCTTCTACGAGGGCGAGATCGCGCGCGAGTTGGTCCGGGCAGTGCGAGAGCGCGGCGGGGTGCTGGAGGAGAGCGACCTGGCCGATTATCAGGCGAACATCCTGCCGGCACTGCGGGGCCGCTTCCGGGACTACGACCTGCTGGCCGTGCCGGTGCCCTCGCCGGGGCTCACGACGGTCGAGGCTCTGCAGATCCTGGATGGCTTCGACCTGGCAGGGATGGGCCACAACAGTGCCGACGCCTTGCACGTCATCGGCGAGGCCTCCCGGCTGGCCTTCGCCGACCGCGACGCCTATCTGGGAGACCCGCTCTTCGGCGAGATCCCGGTCGACGAGTTGCTGTCGGAGGAGTACACCCAGCAGCGCCGCGCCGAGATCGGCATAGAGCGGGCGATGGCGGAGGTTCGTCCGGGGCGCCTGGGCGTAGCCGCATGGGGGAGCGCTGGTGGCGGTGGCGGGACGACGAACATCTGCGCGGTCGACGCGGCCGGTAACATGGTCTCGCACACCCAGACCTGTATTGGAGGCTTCGAGAGCTTCGGAGTGGCCGGCAGCACCGGCGTGATCCCCAGCTCGTCGCTGCAGTGGTTCGACGCCAACCCCGGCAGGCCAAACAGCCTGGAGCCAGGCAAGCGTCCGGTCACCAACATGACGCCGATGATCGTCGAGCGCGACGGCCGGGCGGTGCTGGCCGTCGGCGCGCCGGGCTCGCGTCGGATCATGAACGCCGTCAGCCAGGTGATCCTGAACGTGATCGAGTTCGGCATGGAGCCGCAGGCGGCCGTCTCGGCGCCGCGGATCGACTACTCAACGCCGCGCCTCTGCGCCGACGACCGCATCGATGCCAGTGTGCTGGCCGAGCTGGAGCGGCGCGGCCACACCATCGAGCGGGTGCACGAGTTCATCAGCTACGGCGGACCAGAAGCGTCCTTCCCTGGCTTCACCGGCTACTTCGCGCGCCCCAACGCGATCCTGATCGATGCCGACGGCACCCGCCACGGCGGCGACTACCCCGGCGCCTTTGGCACGGTGATCGCGGTGGAA
>DATGQR010000024.1:0-2829 GCA_035304105.1 Thermomicrobiales bacterium
TAGGGCCAGAATTCACCCCAGACCTTCGGGTCGTCGCGCTCCTCTTTGCGGCGCTTCTCCTCATCCGGGTCGCGGGCATCGACGGCGAGGAAGGCGATGCGCTGCCCCTCGCCCGGCAACCAGCGGAAATCGCTAACGCCACCGCGCTCGTCGGTCAACGCCCGCGCCTCGCCGCCGTCGGCGAGCGGCAGCAGGTAGAGCTGGTTGGTGCCTCGCTTCGCGCGGTCGGAGAGGAACGCCAGCGAGCGGCCGTCCGGCGACCAGCGCGGTGCTGTGTCATTGGCGACGCCCGGCGTCAGCTGGCGGGCGGACTCCGGAGCGCCCACCTCATAGAGCCAGATGGCGGCCTTGAAGTGGTCGCCCTCGCGGGTGGCCGACCCGATCGAGACGGCGACACGCGTCCCGTCCGGGCTGATCTGCACGCCGGATGGCACGCGGATATCCGCCATCAACTCGGCGGTCAGCGTCTTCGTCATGCTCGTCGCTCCATTCTGCGTCATCGCGATTCAGGGCCACACCTGCGTGCCCGGTTCTCTCTCAAGGCTAAGCCAGCGAGCGCGCCACCGGCCGGGTGACGGACAGACCGGCGCTAGCTCGTCGCCTTCTCCAGCCAGCGCTCGATCAGACCGGCAATCTCAGGAGTCGGGATCGCCAGCGTGGCGTCGCCGACGGTGAACTCCCAGCGCCGGAAGGCCGGAATCGAAGCGCCGCCGAAGCGGTCGCCGATCCAGATGCCGGTCTCCTCGGCCAGATCGAGCGACGCCGCGGCCAGTCGGTCCGCGGCGGCCCGCAAGTAGACGTGCATCATATTTGTGTGCGGCGGGTCGGGTACGACCTCGACGCCGTCCAGGGGCCGCAGCGCCTCGGCAATCTCGACGGCCTTGGCGTGGTAGTCACCCATCTTCCCCAGGCGGTCGCGCAAGCCCCGCCGGGCCGAGACGACCATCGGAAACATGCGGATCAGCCGGCCGCCGTGGATGTGCCGCCAGGCGCGCGCTTCAGCGATGAAATCGGCCGGCCCGGCCAGCGCCGCCCCGGCGATGCCGCCGATGATCTTGTAGAAGGACACGTAGACGCTGTCGAAGTGCGCGCAGATCTCGGCATAGCTGCGGCCGTAGAAAGGTTGACACTCCCAGAGCCGCGCGCCGTCCATATGCACCTTCGCGCCCCGCGAGCGCGCCCAGGCGGCCATGCCCGCCAGCTCCTCCCAGGCCGGCAATTGCCCGCCGATCTCGCGCTGCGGCAGTTCCAGCAGGAGCGTGCCTGGTGTCAGCGCGGAAGCCTGGAGGTGCGCCAGCGTCAGCGGCTGGTCAAGGTTAGGCGGCCCGAAGAGCGCGATCGGCTGCAGGCCATGCAACCGCTGGTAGGCGTAGTTCTCGTGGTGGTCGAGGTGGTTCAGGGGATGCATCGCCACCGTCTTGCGGCCAGTGCGCTCGCTCCAGATGCGTAGCGCGACTTGCTGGGCCATCGTCCCGCTGGGCATGAAGACGGCGGCCTCCTTGCCGAGCAACTCCGCCGTTTCCGCCTCCAGATCCTCGATGATTTGGCCGCTCCCGTAGGTGTCCGCCTCCATCTCCGGGGGGATGTCTTCGAGCAGCAATTCCAGCGCCTGGCGCGGGGTCGTGAGGCCGTGGTGACTCAGCGATGTCCGGCACTGTCGCCGAATGCTGGCGGAGCGAGACTGGTCGATCACGATGCCTCCTTCACAGTCGAAGCGTCGATGCCGCGCCGTTGCGACCCGGCGCATCGTAGCGCAGCCGCTCACTCGCGCCACCTTCCATCGGGCCGAGTTGAATCGTCGCCAACATCCATGACGACAGCACCTGCGTCGGCCGGGCAAGCGGGTGATATACCTCGCCGGTTCGAGTGCACTCGCGTGGCCCGTCAGACTTCTACGGAAAGGTTCAAGCGTGGTTCTTCGAAGCGGTGTCCGCTTCCCATCTTTGCGCGTGTTCACGATTGCCGCGCTCGCCGCGGTGATGCTGGGGGCCCTGACCTTCAGCATGGTCACCAGACAAGCCGCCGGCCAGACGGCCGCGACGACCCTTGAGGCCTGTATCAACCGCTACACCGGCACCGTCCGGATGTCCTCACCCGGCCGGAGCATCAGCTGCTCCCCAACGGAAACCCGGATCGAGTGGAGCCAGCAGGGCCCTCCGGGGCCAGCAGGACCAGCCGGCCCTGCGGGAGCGATGGGCCCGGCAGGACCTGCTGCCACGCTGCCCGTTCTCTCGGCGCTGCCGCCGATGACTGTCGCCTGCACGAATGGCGACTCCGTCCTGAGCGGCGGTTACGAGTTCATCTCTGACACAGACGGCTTTACTCCACCGCACGTCGTCACCAGCCGCCCGCACGACCTGACGCAAACTCAGGAAGGCTGGCTGGTCCAGGTCTTCCACGATGACAGCCGGCTGATCACCGATGTCTTCGCCGTCTGCGCCAGCGCGACGGACGCAGACAACATCTACCGGGTCAATCAGCGCCACGACACCGGCGGCCAGTCCGATGGCGGCGACGGGGGCGACGACGGCGGGGACCAGGACGGCCGCTAGTCACCAACCGCTGCTCCTCCTTCGATAGCAAGCAGGGCGCCGCGCTCGATAAGATCGTGACAGGCACGAGCCCAGCGATTGAATCGAGCGCGGTCGCCCGCCAGCCGGACGCCGACCGGGAGATGGAGGGGCAGTCGATGTCAGCCGGTTCCTTCGCCGCATTCCCGGGAGCACCCCATGTCGGGGTGCTCTTCGTCGAGGCCTTCGGGCGTCTCACGCGTGACACTGGCCGGGCGGGCCTGGCCAGCGACGAGGAAGACCTCTACAGCATCTTCAG
>DATGQR010000025.1:0-9609 GCA_035304105.1 Thermomicrobiales bacterium
CTAGAGGGCGCCGGCCCAACCGTGATCGGCGCGAACGGCCGGGTCGTCTCCGATGAGCTGATCGACCAGGTGCGCGGCCTCAAGGGCGTCTCGCTGGCCAACCGCTCGACCCAGCCATATATGCTGGCCCAGCGCGCGGCGCGACCCGCCGGCAGCCGGATCGCGGTCGGCGAAAATCGCCAGGTGGTGATTGGCGAGGGCGAACTGACCGTCATGGCCGGCACCTGCTCGGTCGAGAACCGCGAGATCACCCTGCAGGTAGCGCGCTCGATCAAAGCGGCCGGCGCAACGATGTTGCGCGGCGGCGCCTTCAAGCCGCGCACCTCGCCCTATTCCTTCCAGGGGCTCGGTGAGGAAGGGCTGCAGATCCTGGCCGAGGCGCGGGAGGAGACCGGCCTGCCGATCGTGACCGAGGTCATGGAGCCCGAGCAGGTCGAGCTGGTCGCCGAGTATGCCGACATGCTCCAGATCGGCTCGCGCAATATGGCCAACTTCCCGCTGCTGCGTCGCGTCGCCACCACCGGCAAACCGATCCTGCTCAAGCGCGGCTTCTCGGCGACGATCAACGAGTGGCTGATGTCGGCCGAGTACATCCTGGCCGGCGGCAATGATCAGGTGGTGCTCTGCGAGCGGGGGATCCGCGCCTTCGATACCTCGACCCGCTTCACGCTGGACCTCAATGCCGTGCCGCTGGTCAAGCAGCTGACGCACCTGCCGGTGATCGTCGACCCCAGCCACGGCGTGGGCATCCGCGATCTGGTGCCGCAGATGGCGCTGGCGGGGGTTGCGGCGGGGGCGGACGGGCTGATGATAGAAGTACATCCCGATCCGGCCAACGCGCTCAGCGACGGCGATCAGTCGATCACCCTGGAGTCATTCCAGCGCACGATGCGCTCGGTCCAGGCGGTGCGCCAGGCGGTTCAGGACTCGGTCGAGCTGGCGGTGGTGGCCTGAGGCTGAGCCACGGGCACCTTGAGGTCGTAGACCGCGAAGCCGCTGGCCAGGTCCATGATGAGGCCGGTGCGCGGCGCGCTGAGGATGCGCACGAACATCCAGATGTCGCCACCGGCGCCCATCGTGTTGACCGTTGAGAGGAACAGCATCCAGCCGGCCGCGCCAGGCCAGACGATCGAGATGATCAGCGCGCCGCCGTTGATGACGATCACCGGCGCGAGGACCACGGCCATATAGGCGCGCCAGCTCAACGGCTCGTGGCAGGTGGTATAGAAGAAGCCCGGCCCGGCGCCGAAGGACGGCATCTTGCCCGATGCGAGCACGGCCAGCCCGTGGATGATCTCGTGCACGACGACTAGGATGACGATGAAGGCCAGGCCGACGATCACATTGACGATCGAGATCGTCCCGCTGATCTCGTCCTGACCGCTGAGCAGGCTGACGAGGAAGGAGAAGATCACCATCCAGACCGGGACGAGTAGCAGCCCGAGGATGGAGACGCGCTTCAAGTCCAGTTGCTCGGTGCGGATCAGGCGGTAGTTCTCAATCTGGGGCGGCTCGACGACTGGCGGCTTGCCGATCCAGGGGCGTAATTCGGTCACGATCACCTCAGCTATACTCAAGTGGCCGGCGCCCGGCGCGCCGGTGCGATGCCCGCATCGGTATAACAGCATACAGTTACCGCGATGGACACTCGAACCTTTGTCGTCGGCACGGCCGGGCACGTGGACCATGGCAAGTCCACTCTCGTCACCCGGCTCACCGGGATCGACCCCGACCGCCTGCAAGAAGAAAAAGACCGCGCCCTGACGATCGACCTGGGCTTCGCCTGGCTGGAGCTGCCGGGCGGGCGGGCGATCAGCATCGTCGACGTGCCCGGTCACGAGCGCTTCATCAAGAACATGTTGGCCGGCGTGGGCGGGATCGATGCCGCCATGCTGGTGGTGGCGGCCGACGAGGGCCCGATGCCGCAGACCCGCGAGCACCTGGCGATCCTCGACCTGCTGGAGATCGACGTCGGGCTGGTGGCGTTGACCAAGCGGGACCTGGTCGATGAGGAGTGGCTGGAGCTGGTGCGCGAGGAGACGCGCGAGGCGCTGGCCGGCACGGTGCTAGCAGACGCGCCGATCATTCCCGTCTCGGCCGTCACCGGCGAGGGCTGCGATGAGCTGATGCGCCAGCTCGAAGCGCTGCTCGAGACGGTGGGCGAGTCGCGCACCCGCGGACGGGCGCGACTGCCAGTTGACCGCGTCTTCTCGGTGGCCGGGTTCGGCACAGTCGTCACCGGCACGCTGGCCGGCGACAGTCTGACGATCGGCCAGGAGGTCGAGTTGCTGCCCTCCGGGCGGCGCGGGCGGGTGCGCGGCCTGCAGACGCACGGCCGAACGGTCGAGACGGCCGTGCCCGGCTCGCGAGTGGCGGTCAACATCACCGGGGTCGACCGCGACGAAGTCGAGCGCGGCGACCTGCTGACGGTGCCCGGCTGGGTGCGCCCGACCCGGATGCTGGACGCGCGCATCAGGATGACGGCCTCGGCGCCGGAGCCGCTGGAGCAGAACGACCCGGTCGACTTCTTCGTCGGGTCGGCCGAGCGCGCGGCGCACGTGACGCTGCTGGATGCCGAGGAGATCCCGCCCGGCGAGGAGGGCTGGGTGCAGATTCGCTTCAGCGAGCCGGTCCCGGTCGTGGAGGGCGACCTGTTCATCATCCGTCAGGCCTCGCCGAGCCTGACGATCGGCGGGGGAAGAGTCGTCAACGCTCACCCACGCCGCCACCGGCGCTTCCGGCCGGAGGTGATCGCCGAGCTGGAGACGCGCTTCCGGGGCAGTCCGGCGGAACTGCTGGCCCAGCGGGTGGTCGAGGAGCCGGGCACGCTGCGAGACCTGGCCCGGGATCTGGAGTTCGACGAGGGCACGGCGCTGGAGGCCGCCCGGACCGCGCTGGCCGAGGGGCGCCTGCGGAGCATCGGCGCGAATGGGGCGGCGGACGTTTCCCTCGCCACCTTCCTGATTGACCGCGAGCGCTACGAGCGCACCGCCGAAGCGATCCGCGCGCAGGTATCGCGCTTCCACGCCCAGAACCCGCTGCGCCGGGGCATGCCACGTGAGGAGGTCCGCAGCCGCAGCGGGAGCAGCCCGCGCTTCTTCGACCGCATCATCGCGTCGCTGGAAGCCGAGGGCGTGGTCACAGCCATCGACGACGTGCTGGCGTTGCCGAACTTCGAGATTCGCCTGACGCCCGAGCAGAACGCGGCCGTCGAGCGCTTCCTGAAGGCGCTCAAGGCGTCAGCCTATAGCCCGCCCTCGCCGGACGAGTTCGGGCTGGATCGCGAGTTGCTGGGCGTGCTGGAGGGGCGCGGCGAGGTATGTGTGGTCGGGCCGAACGTGGTCTACGACCGCGCCACGCTGGAGCGCATGCGCGACGAGACGCTGGCGATCATCGAGCGCGACGGCAGTATCACCCTGGCCGGCTTCCGCGACCACTTCGGCACCAGTCGCAAGTACGCCCAGGCGGTGCTCGAGTATTTCGACGAGCAGCGCATCACCAGGCGCTCCGGCGACGAGCGAGTGCGCGGCAGTGCCTGAGGCGGTCTTCGTCCAGCCGCATTACGACGACATCGCGCTCTCATGCGGCGGGACGGCCGCGCAATTGGCAGTCGACCATTCGCCACTGATCGTGACCGTCTGCGGCGGCCTGCCGGGCGAGCAGCTCACGGAGTTCGCGCGCCAGCAGCACGAGTGGTGGCAGCTCGACGACGCGGCCGTCGTCGCGGAGCGCCGTTGGGAGGACGAGTGCGCCGCGCGGGAGCTGGGCGCCTCGGTTCGTACGCTCTCGCTGGATTATCTGGACGCGATCTACCGCCGCGCCGAGTACGCTTCGGAGGAGGCGTTGTTCGGCAGACTGGTCGATGCGGACCTGGAGCTGGTCGGGGAACTGGCCGGCCGGCTGGAAGATCTGGGCGAGCCGCTGGTGATGCCGCTGGCCGTCGGGAATCACGTCGACCACCAGTGGGTGTTTCTGGCGGCGTGGGAACTGGCCCGGCGCGGCCGCGAAGTCTGGCTCTACGCCGACCTGCCCTACGCGCTGCAGCCGGGCGCATTGGAGGATCGGCTGGGGCAACTGGCTCTCGGCGCGGCGATCGAGCGCGAGTTGAGCGCCGGGGATTTCGAGCGCCGCTGGCGGGCCATCGAGTGTTACCGCTCGCAGCTCCCGGTCTTGTTTCGCTCGATTGACGATCCGCGGGAACGGTTCGAGGACTTCGCGCGGCGCGGGGGCCAGCTCTGCGAGCGCTTCTGGCGCTTCGATGCTGACGTAGAGGAGACGAGTGCATGAGCGGCAACATGATCATCCCGGACTTCGTCCAGGCCGCCTGGGACCGCTTCGAGGAGCGCCCCGCGACGATTCAGGTCGACGGCGCGGACGCCGGGCTGCCCGAGAACGCCCGGGAGACGCGCCAGAAGGCGCGCGCGTTCGCCCGCGAGGTCATCTCGCCGCTCGCCCGCCAGATCGATGAGGAAAACGTCATCCCGGATGAGGTCTGGGACGCGCTCGGCTCCGAGGGCTTTTTCGCGCTGGCGATCCCTGAGGAGTACGGGGGGCGCGGCTCGGTGCTGGAGACCTGCGTCGCTGTCGAGGAGATCTCGCGCGTCTCGGCAAGCGTCGGGCTGCTCGTCTCGGTCGGGCTGCTGGGCCCGGCCGGGCTGGTGCTGGCCGGGACCCAGGATCAGAAGGACCACTGGCTGCCACGGTTGGCGAAGGGCGAGTTCGCCTCGTTCTGCCTGACCGAGCCGGGCGCGGGTACCGACGCGGCCAGCCTGCGCACGAGCGTCGAATGGACCGGCGACAGCTACGTGCTGTCCGGCCGCAAGCACTACATCACCGGCGCCGGGCGCTCGACGATTTACACGGTGTTTGCCCGCAGCGGCGACGGGCCGTATGAGATGACAGCGATGCTCGTCCCGGCGGGCACGGCCGGTTTCAGCGTCAACGGCAGGCACCCGTTCTCGGGCATCCGGGGCGTGCCGGTCGGGGAGCTCGATTTCGATGGCGTGCAACTGCCGGAAGAGGCGCGGCTCGGAGAGCCGGGGCGCGGCTTCCAGCTGGCGCTGTCGATTCTGGATCGGGCGCGGCCGGGGATCGCCTCCCAGGCGCTGGGGCTGGCTCAGGGCGCGCTGGACGCGGCCTTCGCCTACCTCGGCGAGCGCGTGCAGTTCGGCGCGCCGCTGCTGGACAAGGACGTCATCCGCCACCGGCTGGCGCGGCACGCAGCGTCGGTCGCGGCGGCCCGGCAGCTCACCTACCACGCCGCCAGCTTGGCCGATGCTGGCAGCCCGCACCTCAACGCGGTTGCCTCGATGGCCAAGCTGGTCTGCACGGATCTGGCGATGGCGGTAGTGACCGACGCGATGCAGTTCTGGGGCGGCGCCGGCTACATGCGCGGCGCGCCGGTCGAGCGCATGTATCGCGATGCCAAGATCATGCAGATATACGAGGGCACCAACGAGATCCAGGAGATGGTCATCTCCCGGGCACTGCTGCGCGAGTACCGGGCGCAGTGGAGCGAGGAGCGGCACGAATGAGCAAGGTAGCGATGCTCTTGATCCGCTTCTACCAGAACGCGATCTCGCCCTTTCTGCCATCGACCTGCCGCTTCGAGCCGTCGTGCTCGCAGTACGGCTACGAGGCGTTCCAGACGCACGGTTTCTTCAAGGGGGGCTACCTGACGGTGCGCCGGATCTTGCGCTGCAACCCCTTCCACCCCGGCGGCTACGACCCCGTGCCGGGCCGCGACGACGAGCCCGGCGTGGCCGATTCCTCGCACGCCCACTGAGCCGCACTCTCGCTCGTTGCGCCGTGCCGCGGGGCTCGGCTACCTTATCCCGCGGGGTTGCCGATAGATTGGCTTGACGACCAGGCGACCCCGTCGTTGGGGCGTGATACGTCACGCTCGCCATACGATTCCGTTGTACGTTCGCGGGAAGATGTCACCGGGCGTGACGCGTCACGCCCCTACGGGGTATGGGAACCCGCAGGGGATGTGCCCGCCTGGAGCATGAGGGAGGGGGAGCGCAGGATGGCCGACCGGATACGGATCAACGCGCGGATGATTGTGGCCTACCAGGATGGCGAGCACCGCTTGCTAGAGAATGGCTGCGTCGTCATTGAGGGGAACTCGATCCTGCACGTCGGCAAGGACTGGGACGGGCAGGCCGAGATCGTCATTGACGCCGGTAACCGCGTAATCACGCCGGGGCTCATCAATACGCACACCCACCTGGCTGGCTCGCCGCTGGACAAGTCCTTCATCGAGGATGTCGGCAAGCGCCAGTGGTCGATGAGCGGGCTGGTCGAGATGCTGCCGGCGCGGGCGGCGGCGATGGACGCCGAGGCTGCCGAGGCCTGCGTCGACTATTCGATGGCCGAGCTGCTGCGTACTGGCACGACGACGGTGATGGAGATCGGTGGAATTGGCGATTATGTGGCCGACGCTGCCGAGCGCGCCGGTCTGCGCGCCTACATCGCCAATGGCTACCGCTCGGGCCGCTGGTTGACGCGCGACGGCAAGAAGGTCGAGTACGAGTGGGATGAGGAGGCCGGCGAGGAGGGCTTCAAGCGCGCGATCAAGTTCATCGAGCGCATCGACGGCCGGGCCAATGGCCGGATCAAGGGCTTCCTGTCGCCGTTGCAGGTCGACACCAGCACCGAGGAATTGCTGAAGAAGAGCCGCGAGGCGTCGGACGAGATGCGCGTGCCGCTGGCGCTGCACGTCAGCCAGTCGGTCTTCGAGTTCGACGAGATGACCCGGCGCCACGGCATGACGCCGGTCGAGTGGCTGGACTCGATCGGCTTCCTCTCCGAGTGGAACATCCTGGGGCACGTCATCATCATCGCCGGGGGCTCCTGGGCACAGTACGCCGGCGACGACTTGAAGCTGCTGGCCGAACACGGCGCGTCGGTCGCGCACTGCGTCTGGGTCTTCGCGCGGCGCGGCATCGCGATGGAGTCGTTCCCGGAGTACCAGCGCCGGGGCGTGAACATGACGCTGGGCACCGACACCAACCCGCAGTCGATGATCGAGGCGCTGCGTTGGACAGCGGTGCTGGGCAAGATCATGGACCGCCAGACGGAGACGGTCACCGGTCTGGATGTCTTCAACGCCGCCACGCTCAACGCGGCCAAGATGCTGCACCGCGACGACCTGGGGCGCATCGCGCCGGGCGCGAAGGCAGACCTGCTGTTCTGGGACGCCGAGGCGCTGTTCATGTCGCCGCTGCGCGATCCGATCAAGAACATCGTCTACAACGCCACGCCGGAGGATCTGCGCGAGGTGATGATCGACGGCCTCTGGGTGCTGCGCGACGGCCAGCCGCTCAACGTCGATCAGCGCGAGGTCAGCCGCCGCTTGCAGTTCGCTGGCGAGCGCATGTGGGCCGAGATGGGCGCCGGCGACTGGGCCAACCGGGGCGTCGACGAGCTCTCTCCGCAGTTGCTCAAACGGTTTGAAGGATAGCCTGCTGGCGGGCTTCTTCGATCTCGTCGCGCAGCCGCCGGGCGGCCTGGTGGGCAGCCTCCGCGAAGTCGCTGCCGGATGAGGCGTAGCAGATCGCCCGGCTGGCGTTGATCAGCAGGCCGTAGCCCTCGGAATCGAGACCGTTGTGGACGGCGGCCTGGAGGTCTCCGGCCTGTGCGCCGACGCCGGGCACCAGGATCGGCAGGTCGCCGGCCACGCGACGGATCTCGCCCAACTGCTCGGGGTAGGTTGCCCCGGCTACCAGGCCGATGTTGCCGGAGGTGTTCCACTCGACGGCCGCCTCGGTCACGCGCAGGCTGACCGGCCGGCCGTCGATCTGCTCGTCCTGGAGGAAGCCCGAGCCGGGGTTGGAGGTCTTGGCCAGGATGAAGACGGCCCGGTCCTGGCGCGCAATCAGCGGGGCCAGCGAGTCGTGGCCCAGGAAGGGCTGGGCGGTGACGCCGTCGAAACCCCACTGATCGAAGTAGGCCTGGGCATAGGCTTCACTGGTCGTGTCGATGTCGCCGACTTTGGCATCGAGCAGGATCGGGATCTCGGCCGGGACGTCCTCGCGCAGCGCCATCAGCGCGTCCAGCCCGTGGTGACCGAAAGGCAGATAAAAGCCGAGATTGGGCTTGTAGCAGCAGGCAAACTCGGACGTGGCCTGTATGATTTCGCGGTTGAAGGCGCGGAGCGCGGAGGGGTCCTTGCCGAGCGCGTCTGGGAAGCGCTCGAGCACCGGGTCGAGGCCGACGCAGAGCATAGAACCGGTTCGCCGCCAACTATCGCGAAACTGCTGCATCGTGCCGCGCCTCTCATGTGAGCGATCGATCATGCGCACCGCGGCTCGTCGCCGGACTGGTGCTATCCTCACTAGGCGATTGTACTGGTCGAGGAGGGGAGAGCCGAACGCGATGAGCGCGACTGCGACGCAACTGCCGGTGACGGTGAGCGATATCCTCAAGGCTCGTCAGGTCGTTGGACGCTATCTACCGCCCACGCCGACACTGAAGCCGGCGGCGCTGAGCGAGGAGCTCGGCTTCGACATCACCCTCAAATGCGAGAATTTCCAGCCCATCGGCGCCTTCAAGGTGCGCGGCGGCGTCAACCTGATCAGCCAGCTCAGCGACGAGGAGCGCTCGCGCGGCGTGGTCAGTGCCTCGACCGGCAATCACGCCCAGTCGATCGCTTATGCGGCCCGGCTGTTCGGCACGCGCGCGGTCATATTCATGCCGGAGAATCCCAACCCGATGAAGGCTGCGGCGGTGCGCCGGCTGGGCGGCGAGATCGTCGAGCATGGCCCCGATTTCGATGCCTCCAACGAGGCCGCCCGGGAGTATGCCGAGCGCGAGGGCATGCGCTACATCCACCCGGCCAACGAGCCGCTGCTGGTCGCTGGCGTCGGTACCTACGCTCTGGAGCTAATCGAGGCAGCGCCGGATCTGGACACGGTGATCGTGCCGGTCGGCGGCGGTTCGGGCGTGTGCGGCACGGCGATCGTCTTCAAGGCCATGCGCCCGCAGACGCGCGTGATCGCGGTCCAGACGGCCAATATGCCGGCGGTGCACGACTCGTTCCACCAGAAGCGCCTGATCGCTTACGACGGTGGCTCAACCTGGGCCGAGGGGCTGGCGACACGGGTTGCGTTCGAGATGCCCTTCCGGATGATGCAGGAGCTGGTGGACGACGTGGTGCTGGTCAGCGAGGAGGACATGCGCCAGGCGATGATCTCGCTGATCGAGCACGCTCACATCATCGCCGAGGGGGCCGGATCGGCATCGCTGGCCGCGGCGCGGAATCTGCGCGAGAGCTTGCAGGGCCAGAAGGTCGGGCTGGTGGTGAGTGGTGGAAACGTGACGCTGGATATGGTGCGGCGCGCGCTCTGCGAAGGCGAACCGTGGTAGCGTACGGCAATCATTCACGGTCGATGAATAGCGGAGCCCGCCAGTAATGGTCGAGTACATCAGTCAGTTGTTGCGCCGCAGGCACGGCGTTCAAGGGACATCGATCTACCGGCTGGCGCAGGCGGTTGCGACAGGGCGGATGTCCTGGCAGCAGGCGCTGAGCGAGGCGCGCTCGCTGCGCGTGGTCTCCGAGCTGGCTGACGGCGACCTCATCGATCTGGAGCGCCAGGCACAGCTCGA
>DATGQR010000026.1:0-5744 GCA_035304105.1 Thermomicrobiales bacterium
AGCCGGGTGATCAAGGTGCCCGGGAATTATCGAGAGTCGATACGGCCGCCTGGAGTTCGCCGATACGGCGCCTCAGGAAATCCGCCTCGGCGGCATTATGGGTCAGGCGCAGCGCCTCGCGGTAGGCGGCGAGCGCCTCGCACCGGCGTCCCAGCCGCCTGAGCAGATCGGCGCGGGTCGCGGCGAGGTAGGGGTAGGCGTCGATCGACGCGCCGTCCGCTAGCTCGTCGAGCGCGGCCAGCGCCTCGGCCGGCCCGGCGGCGAAGGACAGCGCCACCGCCCGGTTGAGGGCGACGACCGGAGTCGGCCAGCGCCGCAGGAGCAGATCGTAGAGGCCGACGAGCTGCGGCCAGTCCGTATCTTCCCAGCGCTGCGCCTCGGCGTGGACGGCCGCGATCGCCGCCATCAGCGCGTAGCGCCCGGTCGGCGGGCACATCAGCGCCTCGCGCACCAGCCGCAGCCCCCTGTCAATCGCCGCGCGGTCCCACAGCGAGCGGTCCTGGTCCTCCATGAGAACTAACTGGCCGTCGGGCGAGACGCGCGCCGCCCGGCGGGCCTCGGTCATCTCCAGCAGGGCGAGCAGCCCCTTGACCTCGGGATCATCCGGCAGGAGCACGTGCATCATCCTCGCCAGATGCAGCGCCCGCGCCGTGAGGTCGGGCCGCATCAGCTCATCGCCCGAGGCGGCGACGTATCCGGAGGTGTAGAGCAGGTGAATCGCGTCGAGGACGACCCCGACGCGCTCCGGCAGATCGCGCGCGTCGGGGACGCGGTATGGAATACGCGCCTCTGCGATCTTCCGCTTCGCGCGCGTGATCCGAGCCTGCATCGTCGCTTCCTTGACGAGGAAGGCACGCGCCACCTCGGCGGACGTCAACCCGCAGACCAGGCGCAGGGTCAGCGCCAGCTGCGCGTCGGTCGAGAGCGCCGGGTGGCAGCAGGTGAAGATCAGGCGCAGCCGGTCGTCGGGGATGATCATGTCGTCCGGCTCCTCATCGAGCGGTTCGGAAACGTCCTCGACGACGAGCAGCGGCAGCTTGCGGGCCAGCGTCGCCGCCCGCCGCTGCTGCTCGAGCGCCCGGCGCCTGGCTACGGTCGTCAGCCAGGCGCCGGGCCGCCGCGGGATCCCGCTGGAGGACCAGTGGACCAGCGCCTGGGCGTAGGCATCCTGGACGCAGTCCTCGGCCAGGTCCAGATCGCGCGTCACTCGCACCGTCGCTGCGAGTACATAGGCCCACTCATCCTGATGGGCTCTGGCGACGGCGCGGGCGACCTCGGATGTGTCCGCAGGCAGTTGCACCGCTCAGTCGGGGATGATCGGGCGAACCTCGACGCCGCCGAAGCGCGCCGGCACCTGCTTGGCGATCTCCAGCGCTTCGTCGAGATCGGCAGCTTCGATCACGTAGTACCCGGCGAGGACTTCCTTCGTCTCGGCGAAGGTGCCATCGGTGAGCGTCGTCGTCCCATCCCTGCCGTGCCGGATCGACGTCGCCGTGGCGCTGCTGCCCAGCCGCGCACCGCCACGCAAGGCGGCCCCGTTCCGCCTGGCGAACTCCATGTGCTGGCGCGAAACCTCTTCGGCGACCGACGCGTCGGCGCGCGCCCACTCAGCTTCGTTGTCATAGATCATGACCAGGTAGTTGGCCATCATTCCCCCTCGTCTCGCCCAGGAAATCGACGTTGCCGGCACCGTCTAGGCAATGGCCGCCGGCGCGCGCTGCATCACCACCTCGATCGGGTTGCCGTCTGGATCGGCAAACCACGCCACCCGCAGGCGGCCGTCGAGGAAGTCGTGCGGGTTGGAGATCACCTCCACGCCCTGCCCGGTCAGCCGCGCGTACACCTGGTCAACGTCGTCCGTCCACAGCACCAGGCCCGCCCGGGGGTTGCCCCCGCCGGTCACGACGCCATGCGTGTTCAAGGCCGCTGCGTTCGCGGCCAGACCGAGAATGAAGCCGCCAAGCCGCACCTCGACGTGCTCCGGCGGCCCCGACTGCGGCGTGCGGAATGATTCCTCGAAGCCGAACAACTCGGTGTAGAAGCGGACCGAGCGCTCGACATCACGCACGTAGAAATTCACCTGCGGTTCACGAAACACGAGGACTGCCCCTTCTCTCCAGTCTCCGCAGAGCTCATGCCACTATATAGCCGATGAATGGGAGACGCCGATATCGACAACGACAGGGTGACGAACCAGGAATTCAGGTTCCGGCGCCGGACGCTGCGCCGGAGACTCTGGACAGGCGCGGCCGTGTCAGCGAGATGGCACTGCCGAGGAATCGTGACTTCTGAGCCAGTGGAGCCGGCGCGCATAGCTGTTAAGGTGACGCTTGAAGGCATACAGGCCCTGACCGCGGCCGACCCGCGCCAGGGCATAGGACGAGAGATCGAGCGCGCGTGGACCTGCTGGCATACATCATCATCGCGATCCTCGTTGGCGGCGTCATCGGCATCGGGATCAACGTTCTGGCGACGCGCCTGCCGGCCGACCTGCCGTTGCGCGGCCCGGCGCTGCGCAGCGCCACCGGCGAGCCCGACCCCCGCTGGCACATCCCCTACCTGGGCGCGCGCGACCCCAAGAGCGGCACCATCGACTGGCCCAACCTGGGCACCCAGATCGGCGCGGCGCTGGTCAGCCTGGCGGCGCTGCTGCTGCACGGCTTCTCGTTCTCGGCGCTGCAGGCGATCGTGCTCTCGGCCGTGCTGCTGACGATCCTGCGGATCGACTGGCAGCACCACCTGATCTTCATGCTCACAATCTGGCCGGGCATCCTGATCGCGCTGCTCTTCAGCCTGCTCAACTCGCCGCGCGACCTGCTCTCCTCGGCGCTGGCCGGGCTGGGCGCGGCGGCCGTCTTCCTGGGCCTCTACCTGCTGGCGATCGCCATCTACAAGCGGCGCGCGCTGGGCCTGGGCGACGTCTTCCTGGCCGGGCTGATCGGCACGATGGTCGGGTTGCCGTTCATCTTTCAGACGATCTTCCTGGGCATGCTCGCCGGCGCGCTGGGCGGCCTGTTCCTGGTCGCCATCAGGGTGCGCACCCGCAAGGACTACATCCCCTACGGCGCCTATCTCTCCTTCGCCGCCATCGTCGTCGTCCTGCTGGTTTCCTGATCTCGTCCCAGCCACAGGCTGACACGATGCTGCATGAGTACGGCCCGTACGTGAGCTCGTGCATTACATTCAGCAGCTCGAAACCAGGAAATCGCCGCGATCCCTGTAGGGATGCCGCTCGATGGATATCCGTTGGCGCGTCCGGCCCCCGCCCGACGATATCCCTCGGAACGGCGCCCCTGCAGGGACTGACCACGATTCCCAGGGGTGATGGGAATCTCCCCACACCTACTAATACCTGAACCGAATTACATCCAGTTGGCCCGCCCGTTCACCGCCCGTAGGTTTGGAGCTTGTCTCCACCCGTTGTCCGGTGCCGTGCATGTAGACCGGGTAGAGACAGCACCCACAGCGTGGGTACCCGCCCCTACGCTCAGCGGTAAATGCGGTCCCAGAGTGCGGCCGGGAATTCTCAACGCGGCGCAAGAGGCGGCTCGCGAGGCTACGGAACTTCCGGCGTTCGCCGATTGACCAGGCGATCGCCTGGGATCAATTCAGGAGATCGAGCGCGCCGCATATTCCGGCCCGGCGATGCGACCCGGCGCTACTCGACGATGGGGTAGCCGATCAGCTTGAGGAAGGCAGCGATGCGGTCGAGGTCCCAGTCGGTCATGTCGACGGTGATTGAGATCGTCGCCGCACCAGGATGGGAGACGGCCGGGACGCTGGTGACGGGTGGAGCTGGAGTTGTAGGCTCTGGCGCGCCCGACGGAACGGCAGCTGATTCCTCGGTCGGGAACGCTTCGACCGGTCGCTCGAGCAGCGGGCGAAGCCGCTCGGCCGCGTCTTCGGCGAGTTCCAGGCGTGTGGTCTGGCCGCGGACGCCCCGGCGGTAGGTCCCCAGGCCGGCGGCGTCGGCCAGGCGAAAGAAGAAGGTACGCGCCTCGGCCACGCGGTTGCGCGGCTGGCCCAGGCGCATGTCGACCTGCCAGACGTGCTCGACCCAGGGCGCGTCGATGACCTCGTCACCCTCGGCGATGGCGCGCTCGAGCGGGATGCGATAGGGCGGATAACCGACCATCGCTTCGAGCAGCGCCTGAATGCGGGCCGCCTCGTTCGGGGCATAGGCGACGCGGTCGCCAAGCTCTGTCAAGCGCACGCCGCCAGATTCGTCACGCACAGCTAGCCCGAGCTGCTCCAGGGCGTTGAGCGTCTCGCGCATCGCCTCGCCAGCGCCGAAGCGGGCGTCGAGCGCCGCGCGGTCGGCCCCGCCGCCGCCCTTGGCGTAATCCAGCACGGCGGCCATCTCCTGCCAGTCGGTGCGATAGGGCAGCGTGTAATCCGCCATGCGCCTTTCCCTTCAGAGCACATCCGTCGCCACCCCGGAGCGACGCGCAAACTCACTCAAATCCCACTTGATTATTCCACTTGACGTTTTCCATGGTCAAGCGCTCAATATATTTCAAGCGCACGTGACAGACGCTAGCAATCACCTTGAATCACCGCTGCTTGAGTAAACCGAAAGTTAATGCTATCCTGCCATCGATCGATCGGCGGGCACGAACAGAGACGGGACACCATGGGCCGGGGCTCGCAGCGTCGCGCCGCTAACCCATCTCAAGAGACCGGCGAGCCGGAACGCCAGCCGGCATCGACGGCTTCGCCGGACGTGCCCGCCAGCGAGATCGCCGCAGGAGCCAATGGCCGCGCGGCCAGCGACCGCTCCGGGCAGGACGAGCGCCGGCGCGGTTGGTTCTGGCACTGGAACGGCATCGTCACCCAGTACGCCCCACTGATCGGCCTCAAAGGCGTCGGCCTGCTCAACTCCTACACCGTCTGGACCGACCGCCGCGAGGACTCACCCCACCGCGGCTACGCCTTCCCCAGCCAGCAGAGCGAGGCCAACTTCTACGGCGAAGACCGCGCCGAACTGATCACGATCAACAAGATCCTGGTGGCGCTCGACCTGATTGAGATCCGCAAGGAGATGGTCCGCAAGGTCGACGCCCAGGGCCGGCGCTGGAAAGTGCCGCAGAACTTCTACCGGGTGAAGGACCGCCCGAACGGCATCGAGCTCACCACCGAGGACGTGATCCGGGTGATCGAGCTGGCCGACCGCGACCGGGCGGTCTACCGCTACATTCGCAAGGTCTTCTCCTCCAGGTTCGAGCCGATCGACAGCGACAACGTCTGGCACCAGATCCTGGTCGAGATCGCCGAGCATCCGACCTGGAAGAAATTGGCAGCCCGGGCCGCCAGACAAGAGGCTCAGGCCAGCGCCCGCAGCAAGGCCGGCCACCGCTCGCGCGCCCGCAAGCAAGCCCGCGCAGAGACCGCCACCGAGCCGGATTCCGGCCAGGCGGCAACGAAGGGGCACCCGGACGCCGCGACACCTGATGCGGTACTGACCAGTGGTCATGTTATCGATGAAGCGTCCGGCAACACCGAACAGAAGAGAGTGAGCAACGCCAGCGCAGCAACCTCTGTTGCAGAGGCCATCAGTGGTTCGGACACCGTTGATGCGCCCGGCAACAAAGGTTCAGGAGTCGCTGATGAAGACAGCAACAATGGTTCGAGGGGATCAGAGAGGGGCAATGTTGGAGTCACCAACAACGGTCACGAAGGCTCTGTTGAACCGGGCAACACAACGTATTACGAAACTTCTACTACTACAACGACAACCACTAGCC
>DATGQR010000027.1:0-4758 GCA_035304105.1 Thermomicrobiales bacterium
GTTCAGCGAGATGGGCGTCAACGTCATCGAGACGGAGGAGGCCAACGACGACGAGGATCGTGAGGAGGCCGACGACGAAGCCGATGGCGAGAACGAGCTGGTCGAGGTCCAGCAGAAGGCCCTGGTCAAGACCGAGACGAAAGAGCCGACCGAACGCACCGACGACCCCGTCCGCATGTACCTGCGCGAGATCGGGCGCGTCGATCTGCTCACGGCCGAAGAAGAAGTCTTCTACGCCAAGCAGATGGAACGCCGCCAGTACCTCCTGAAGCTGACCCAGAGCGCACGGGATGCCGGCGAGGATCTGGACCCGTTCGAGATCGTGGAGCGCGTCTACGACGCCTTCCGGCGTGGATGGATCTACGTCGTGGGCGTGTTCACCGAGGCGCGGCCGGACGAGTTGAGCGCGACCCGCTCCGAGATGCTCGACGCCGTCCTGCCGGTGACAGCCTTCCCGGAAGGTATGTTCGCGCGCGTGGCCGAGCGCTTTGGCATCGCCGAATCCGAGCTGGAAGAACAGTTGCGCCTGCGCCGCGTCGAATTCGAGCTGCTCCCGGAGAAGCTGCGCGAGGCGCTCGAAGACCCGGATGTCTGGGTCGAGCCGGCCGATCTTCGCAAAGTCATCGACCAGTCCAGCGCGTCGCTGCGCCGTGAGCACCAGCGCTTCCTCGCCGAGGGCGAAAAGGCACAGGCGCACCTGACCGAGGCCAATCTGCGGCTGGTCGTCAGCGTCGCCAAGAAGTACGTCGGGCGCGGCATGACGATGTCCGACCTGATCCAGGAGGGCAACCTGGGGCTGATTCGCGCCGTCGAGAAGTTCCAGTACCACAAGGGCTTCAAGTTCTCGACCTACGCCACCTGGTGGATCCGCCAGGCGATCACTCGCGCGATCGCCGACCAGGCGCGCACGATCCGCATCCCGGTGCATATGGTCGAGACGATCAATCGACTGATGCGCACCTCGCGACGCCTGCAGCAGGAGTTGGGCCGCGAGCCGACCTCCGACGAGATCGCCCGCGAGATGGAGATCCCGGCCGAGAAGGTCCGCGAGATCCTGAAGATCTCCCAGGAGCCGATCTCGATCTGGACGCCGGTCGGCGAGGAGGACGACTCCAGCCTGGGCGACTTCATCGAGGACGAGAAGGCCCTGGCGCCGGCCGACGTGGCCTCGCAGCAGATGCTCCAGCAGCAGCTCGAAGACGTGCTCGAATCGCTGTCCGAACGGGAGCGCCAGGTCCTGCGCCTGCGCTTTGGCATTGAGGATGGTCGAACGCGTACCCTTGAGGAAGTCGGGCGCGAGTTCGAGGTCACCCGCGAGCGCATCCGGCAGATCGAGGCGAAGGCACTGCGCAAGCTGCGCCACCCGAGCCGATCCAAGAAACTGCGGGACTACCTACTCTAGAAGCAGCCGGTGTTCCAGGATCAAGCGAGAATTCATATCAGGAGCGGCAACGGCGGCCGTGGCGTCGTTTCGTTTCGCCGCGAGAAGTACGTGCCCTTCGGCGGCCCGGACGGCGGCGACGGCGGCAAGGGCGGCGACGTCGTCTTTTATGTCGACGATCAGATGGCCACCTTGACCCCGTTCCGCTATCAGATCCACTACGCCGCCGAGAACGGCCAGCCCGGCTCCGGCCGGAACATGCAGGGCCGCGACGGCGCGGATGTACGCATCGCCGTGCCGCCCGGCACGACGATCTATGACGATGAAACGGGTGAGATCCTGGCCGACCTGGTCGAGCCCGGCGAGGAGGCCATCGTCCTGCGCGGCGGCATCGGCGGGCTGGGCAACGCGCGCTTCAAGTCGTCACGCAACCAGGCGCCGCGTATCGCCGAGCTGGGCGAGCCAGGTCGCGAGAAGTGGGTGCGCCTGGAGCTCAAGCTGATCGCCGACGTGGGCCTGGTCGGCCTGCCAAACGCCGGCAAGTCCACCCTGCTCGCCGCGGCAAGCGCGGCACGCCCGAAAATCGCCGATTACCCCTTCACCACGCTGGAGCCCATGCTTGGCGTCGTCCAGGTCGGCGGGCCGGCCGGCGACACCTTCGTGATGGCCGACATCCCCGGGCTGATAGAGGGCGCGGCCGAGGGCGTCGGGTTGGGTCACGAGTTCCTGCGCCACATTGAGCGCACCCGCATGATCCTGCACGTCATCGACGGCTCGGGCGGCCTGGAGGGTCGCGATCCAGTCGAGGACTTCGAGCTGATCCAGCGTGAGTTGGAGGCCTACTCGCCCAAACTGGCCGAGAAGCCGATGTTCATCGTCATCAACAAGATGGACCTGCCGGAGACCCGCTCTTTGCTCGAGTACGTCGAGCCGCAGCTTGAGGGACGCGCCGAAGCCATCTTCCGCGTCTCGGCGGCGACCGGCGAGGGCGTCCCGCAGCTCATGGAGGCCGTCTCCCGCCGGCTGGCCGAAATCCCGCGCGAGCGGCCCGAGCGCGTCGAGGCCGAGCGCGTCTACCGGCTCGAGGAAGTCGATGAGAACGCCTGGGAAGCCGAGCGGCTCTCGGCACACCACTTCGAGGTTCGCGGCGTTCGCATCGAGCGCGCCATGCAGATGACCGACTTCTCCCTGGACGAAGCCGCCGACCGCTTCCAGCGCATCCTCGAAGCCAGCGGCATCTCCGACCGGCTGGAAGAACTCGGTATCCAGCCCGGCGACGTCGTCCACATCGCCGGACAGGAGCTGATCTGGGAGCCTGAACTTGTCGAGGATCCCCACGCCGGCCCGCCTCGCCGCGTCCGCAAGACGCGCCGCCAGCGCATGCAAGAGCGCTTTGGAACTGCGACCCAGGACGACGAAGACGACGACTGGCCGTAGCCTAAAGGCCTCGGCTAGACCCTCAAGAACGCGCGCACCTCTTCGAGCGTCGGCAGGCCGTTGACCGCACCGTGGGCCTGGGTTGCCAGCGCGCCGACCGCCGACGCGAACTCCAGATCTCCGGCCGCGATGCGCTCTTTGCCATGCACGCGGGAGATCAAGGCGGCAAAGGACGCGTCACCCGCTCCGGTGGGGTCGACCGGCGAGACAACCGGTGACCTGGCATGGAGCACCCGGCCATCGCTGAGCGCGTAGCTGCCCCGTGCGCCAGCGGTGACGAAGATGCGGGCTGGGAACCGCTCGGCGGCCCAGCCCAGCAACTTCTCGGGGTCGGCCGGCCAGCCGAGCGCCGCCGCGTCATCGACGCTGAGTTTGGCGTAGGCGCTGCGCTCGAGCAGGTAGACGGTCGCGGCTTCCATCGCTTCCCGCGAGGGCCAGGCCGCCGGCCGGGGATTCGGATCGCTGTAGATCGGCACGCCGGCCTCGTGAGCCAGATCGAGCGCGAACTCGACGGTCGCGCGCATGCGCGGGTGCGTCAGGGGCAGCGAGCCGGCATAAATGCCAGTCGGCGTGGCGGCGGCGAAGGCATGTTCCACGTCCTCCCGGGTGAGTTGGGTGTCTGCCGGATCGTCACCGTAGAAGCGAAACGGCGCCGCCGGGTTCGTCGGATCCACCACGGCCAGGCGCGTGGATGCGTCGACCACCCGCTCCGGCAAGCGTGGCACGCGCTCGGCATGCAGCAGCGCCGCCAGCCGGCGCCCGAACGGATCGCTGGATAGCGTACCCAGGAAGGCGGCCGACGCGCCCAGGCGCCGCAGGCCGATCGCAACGTTCATCGGCGCGCCTCCGGGCTCAATGTGGAGCGTGTTGCTGGTGCGTGGAGATTCGCCGCCGGGCGGGACAAGGTCGATCAGGGCTTCGCCCAGGCAAATGATCATGGAAGTGGGCTAGTCGTCGCTGGCGGCGCTGATGTTGCCGTCGACGGTGGGCGTGTCGGTGCGCGCAGGAGGGTTCTCGCGACGTACGTCGAAGACATCGCGCAGGCCCTCCAGCTTCTGAAGCACCCGGCTCAGTTGGCGCACGTCGCTGACCGTCAACGTGATCAGGACCGTCACCGTCTGGTCTGGGTGCGTCTGCGTCAGCACCGAGTCCATGCTCAGGCCTTCGTCCGCGACGAGCGTGGTCAGGTCGCGCAGCAATCCCACGCGGTCCCAGGCGATGACACGCACCGTCACCGGGTAGGCCTGGCGCTCCTCACCCCAACTGACCGGCACCAGCCGAGCCTCGTCGTCGACATTGCGGATGTTCGGGCAGTCGCTGCGGTGGACGGTGATGCCGCGGCCACGCGTCGTATAGCCGATGATCTCGTCGCCATACACCGGCCGGCAGCAGTTCGCCAGGCGGGTATACAGGTCACCGACACCCATCACCTGAATGCCGCGCGCCAGCAGCGAGCGCTGGTCGTCTCCCGATGGCGGGCTGGGCAGCACGTCCGGCTGGCGCGTCTCGACCAGCTTAGTCGCTATCTGCTGCGGCGTGACGCCGCCGTAACCAACTGCCGCCAGGAAATCCTCGGTGCGCTGGAAGGACGGGAACATCTTGGCGACGTCGTCGTACTTGATGTCTTCGACATTCAGGCGGCGCAGCTCCCGGTCCAGGATCTCGCGGCCCTGGGCGATGTTTTCATCGCGCGCCTGCCGCCGGAACCACTGGCGGATCTTCTCGCGTGCCGAGGCGGTCACCACGTAGCCGTTGGAGGGCATCAGCCAGTCGCGGCTGGGGCCAACCTTGGTCTTCGAGGTGAGAATCCGCACGACCGCGCCGTTGGTCAGCTTGTGATCCAGCGGCACCATCTGGTCGTTCACCTTTGCACCCACGCATTGGTGACCGACCTCGGTGTGGATGCGGTAGGCAAAGTCGACTGGCGTGGCGCCCTCGGG
>DATGQR010000028.1:0-11669 GCA_035304105.1 Thermomicrobiales bacterium
GCGCCAGGTCGCGGATCTCGTTCATCGCGCGCTTGGCTTCCTCGTGGGCCTCGGCGATCAATTCGCGCGCCTTCTCAGGGTCGGTATCGAGCATCTCCCGGGCCAGGCCCAGGTCCATCGAGAGCTTGACCAGCCGCTGCTGAGCCCCGTCGTGCAGGTCGCGCTCGATCCGGCGCAGGTCGATGACGGCCGACTCCAGTGCCCGCCCGCGGCTCTCGGTGAGCTGACTGACCCGCGCCGTCAGTTCCGCCTCGCGGTCGGTGCCCAGCAGGTGCCGGGCGAGCCAGGCGTGGCCGCGGCCCATGCCGACGAAGACGTAGGGCATCCCAAACAGGAAGAGACAGCCGATCAGGAAGACGATTGTCGCGCCGATCGGGTCCGAATCCAGCGCCCACCACCCGGTGTCCACCTCCCAGCCGCCGAACGCGGCCCAGAGCGGCGCGGTGATGGCGGTCGCGGCCACCGAGATGACGACGATCACGATGGTGAACTCGGCCAGGCCGATTGGGAAGAGCAGCACGGTGTAGAGCAGGTCCAGCCAGACGTGTCGATCCTGGATCTTTGCAAGGAAGCGGCTGAACCAGCTTCCTTCGGGCAGCGGCTTATACGGCTCGCGGATCTCGACACCCAGCAGGGCGCGCACCCGCGCGCGCTCCAGCGAGGCGCCCCAGACCCAGACGTAGAGCCAGGCGACCAGAATCGGGATGCCGAACAGCGCGAAAATCAGGCTCACGCCGATCGAGAAGAAGGTGACGTGCAGGACAAACCAGATGAGACCGATCACGAAGCTGGTCAGCGCGAAGATCAGCGCCAGCCAGGGTTCCGGATGGATGAGCATCCGGAACGGGTTGCGGAAGGGCGTGGGCTTGCCGACGGCGTTGTCGGCGATAGATGTAGCGTGCATTGAGCGTCATTCCTTGCAAGCGTACCGGGCATCCGCGCCCGGCGCGATGGTGCGATTGTCTGCAGTTATGATGGACGCTCGCCGCGCTCGCGACCATGCAGTCGGCTGGAGATTCCACGGTAGGGTTATCCCTACCGCAGACATCCTCAGACGGCCGGCGCGGAACTCCATGAGCGCCGCAGACGCCGCTAGCCCCGGACTACGGCGTCAGTGTTGCGCCGCTGTAACCCTTCGAGGCCGTCTTGCAGCACGAGCGTTACGCGATAGCTGTTAGGTTGCGCGTGGGCGACGGCAGTCGAGCGAGCCGTGTGAATGAGGAAGCGCGCGATGATCGACCTCCAGCAGGTGACCAAGCAGTATGGCAAGGAGCCCCTGCTGGTGACGGCACTCGACGCCGTCACCCTGCACATCGGCGCCGCCGAGTTCGTGGTCATCCTCGGACCATCCGGCAGCGGGAAGACGACGCTGCTGAACATCATCGGCGCTCTGGAGACACCGACGCGCGGCACGGTCACCGTCGCCGGGAAGGACATCAGCACGGCGACGCGCGGTGAACTGTTCGCCTATCGGCGCACCACGATCAGCTTCATCTTCCAGTCCTTCAACCTCTTCCCGGGCCTGACTGCCGAGGAGAACGTGCAATTCGGGATCGACGCTGCCGGCCGCGCGAGCGGGAGAACTCCGCAACAGGTGCTGGAGCAGGTCGGGCTCGGCGACAAGGGCGCGCGCTTCCCGCATGAACTCTCCGGCGGCGAGCAGCAGCGCGTTGCCATCGCCCGGGCGCTGGCTACCGGCAACCCGGTTCTGCTGGCCGACGAGCCGACCGGCGAATTGGATTACCGCACCGGCGTGCAGATCCTCCAACTCCTGCAGGAGCAGGTGAGCGCAGACCGGACGGTCATCGTGGTGACGCACAATCGGGAGATTTCACGCATGGCTGATCGGGTCGTCGAATTGAGCAGCGGTCGGATCGTGAGCGACGGGCCACCAGCCGGCGGGCGTGTCGACGCGCACGCGTTGCGCTGGTAGCGACCTGCGATGTCTGGCGCACGCCTTCTGCTGCGGTGGTCCTGGCGAGACCTGCGCGCCCGCTGGGTGCAGATAGCGGTGATCGCGCTGATCATCGCACTCGGCACCGGCGGCTACGCCGGGTTGCTCAGCAGCGTGGAATGGCGCGAGCAATCCGCGGACGCCAGCTTCGACGCCCTCAACATGTATGACCTGCGCGTCAAGCTGTCGAGCGGCAGCTACGTCCCCGCAGGCACCCTGAGTGCTGCGATAGGCGCCATTGACGACGCTGAGGCGCTCGCAGCGGCCGAAGAGCGGCTCATCTCGACCATTCAGGTGAAAGTAGATGCCGGCGGCGAGACCGTCATTGGCGTCGGGCCGCTGGTCGGGGTGAGCGTCGCGGAGGGTGGGCCGCGCGTTGCCGGCGTCTCGATCAGCGCCGGCCGGGCACTCACCCCGGCCGACTCTGGACAGGGCACCGTCCTGATTTCGGAAAGCTTCGCCAACTACCACAAACTCCCGGCCAGCGGCGAACTGACGATCAGCGGCAACCGCCGGCTGAGCTACGTCGGACAGGCGCTCGCGCCCGAGTACTTCTCGGTGCTCGGTGGGCTGGAATTCGGCAGCTTCGTGACGCCCGCGACGTTCACGCCGGTGTTCGCGCCGCTGACGACGGCTCAACAGATCAGCGCGCGCGAGGGACAGGTCAACGACCTGGTGCTCACGCTGCAACCGGGCGCCGACCGCGAAGCTATCGCCAGCCAGATCACGGCCGCGCTCGAGCGCGACATCCCGGAGACCGGCTTCGAGATCATGCGCACCGAGGATGATCCAGCCTACCGGGTCATCTACGACGACATCGAGGGCGATCGGGAAATGCTGACGATCTTCGCGCTGCTGATCTTCCTCGGCGCGGTCGGCGCGTCGTTCAACCTGACGAGCCGCTTTATCGAGGCGCAGCGCCGCGAGATCGGCATCGCCATGGCACTCGGCGTACCGCGCTGGCGCATCGCCGTGCGGCTGCTCCTCGTCGGCGCTGAGATCGCGCTGCTGGGCGTCATCTTCGGCGTCATCGTCGGCCTGATCCTGGGGCAGCAGGTGCAGGCGCTGGCTGAAGAGCTCCAACCGCTGCCGGTCGTCGTCGATGACTTTCAGGTCATGATCTTCGCCCGGGCAGCTGTGATCGGCTTCGTCGCGCCGTTCCTGGCGACGGCCGTGCCGGTCATTCGTGCCGTACGCGTCCCGCCAATCAGGGCGATCCAAACCGGCCACCTGGCGAGCCGCGGCGGCGGGCTCGCGCCGCTCATGCGCCGCATCCACATTCCCGGCAGCATCTTCGCCCAGATCCCCTTCCGGAACGTGCTCCGGGCGCCGCGCCGCAGCCTGCTCACCATACTCGGCATCGCCGCGGCGATCACCGTCATGGTCGGCCTAATCGGCGCGCTGGATGTCTTCTACGACGCGCTTGATCGCAGCGACGCCGCGACCATCGGAGATACCCCCAATCGCGTGGTTCTCAGCCTGACGGATTTCCAGCCGGTCGATTCACCGGCGATGGACGCCATCAAGGCCAGCCCGAGTGTCGGCGCCACGACCCCGAGCCTGCAGATGGCCGGCTGGCTCGTACGTGGTGGGGTCCAGCTCGACGCACTCGTCGAGCTCATCGCCCTCGACAGCGACGTCTGGCGGCCGGCGGTCGAGGAGGGCTCGCTCGAGCCGGGCGCGCCCGGCATCCTGATCGCCCGCAAGGCCGCCGATGATCTCGGTGTATCCGTGGGCGACACCGTAACGTTGCGCCACCCACAGCGCACCGGCCCGGCCTCATTCGCCATCGTCGACACCGACTTGCCGGTGATCGGCATCCATACCAACCCGCTGCGCGCGCTGGTATACATGGACTTCGGGCAGGCGGGCGGCTTCGGCCTGGCGGGCATCGCGAATGCCGTGCACGTGCTGCCAGCCGACGGCGCGAGCGTCGATCAGGTCAGAGCAGACATGTTCGCGCTCGAGAACGTCAAGCTGGCGCAGTCGGTCACCGAGATCAGCGAGTCGATCGACGAACTGTTCCAGTCCTTCACGCGCATCCTGCAAACGTTCGAAGGCGTCGCGCTGCTGCTGGCATTGCTCATCGCCTTCAACGCCGCCAGCATCAACCTGGACGAACGTGCCCGCGACTACGCGACGATGTTCGCCTACGGCGTGCCGGTGCGGCGGGTGCTGCGCATGACCATGATCGAGAGTGGCCTGCTCGGCATCGCCGGGACGCTGCTGGGCGTTGCAGGCGGGTTTCTGGTCGTCGGCTGGGTTTTCAACGTGACCGCCGCCGACACGCTCGAAGAGTTCGGATTCGAGATCGTCATCCTGCCGCAAACGGTGCTGCTCGCGACCGCGCTCGGCGTCCTGGCAGTCGCCCTCGCGCCGCTCCTGACGCTGCGCAAGCTCCGCCGCATGGACATCCCCAGCACGCTGCGGGTGATGGAGTAGCGGTAACGAAGGCTGCTACTGCCCGGCTCCCGAGGCGAGAGGAGCACCTGCTGGCGTGGCAGGCCGCCGAAGCCGGCGGGTATGCCGCATGAGAAGCACGGGCTGGAGGGGTCACCAGCCCGTGCTGCATGGAAACAACTATCTCCAAGACGGCGGCGAGGCGGCTCAGGAAGCGGGGGCGATGTTCTGGTTGAACCGGAACAGGTTGTCCGGGTCGTACATCTGCTTGACCTCCCTGAGCCGCGCCAACGTGGCCGGCGGGTAGGCGTCAGCGATGCGCACGGCGTCCTCGTGCCCGATGAAGTTCACGTAGACACCAGTGGCCTCATGGCGGATGGCTTGCCAGACCGACTCCGCCCAGGCACGGTGCGGCGCAGGGTCCTCCTCGGGATCCAGCCACACGCCGATGATCGAGGCCATATACCGCGAGTCGCGGTGGGCGAAGGCGGTCGCGGCGTTGTCGATGCGGGCCAGCTGGCCGCCGAGAGCGCGCAGGTGGACGATGCTGAACGGTGACGTGGCACGCTCGATGCCAGCCAGGAACGCGTCGAGTGTCGCATCGCTCAGCGCATCGGCGAACATCGAGTGGACCGCCGCGCCGTGCGGAACGGCCTGATGCGCGGTCGACAGGTAGATCAACGGGTAGGGCATCGGGCGCACCGTATCGGCGACCGGCGCTGCCAGCGCGCGCAGCGGCTCCAGAGCGCGCTGTCCCTCCGTCTCATCGCCCGCCCAGCAGACGATGATATTCAGCACCGGCTTACCGACCCACTCGTCCGGCACGAACGGCGCCGGAGGAGCGTGCATGATGTTGCCGATGGTCGACAACTCGTCCGGCGCTGAGGCCGCGTATTCGAGGTAGCCGCGGATCACCTCCCGGCTAACCGGCAGCAGCAGGTCGCCGCCGAGGATCTGGCTGACCGGCGCGAGACGGAACGTGAATTCGGTCACGATCCCGAAGTTCCCACCGCCGCCGCGGATGGCCCAGAACAGCTCCGGAAGCTCTTCTTCGCTTGCGGTGACGATCTTGCCCGCGGCGGTGACGACCGTCGCCGAGAGCAGGTTATCGATCGTCAGGCCGTGCTTGCGCACCATGAAGCCGATGCCGCCGCCGGTCGTCAAGCCGCCGAAACCCACCGACGAGGTATCGCCGGTCGACAGCGCCAGGCCATGCTCGCTGGCGAGTTCGGCCAGATCGCCGGAGGTGGCGCCAGCCTGCACGCGCGCGGTGCGTGTGGCCGGATCGATGTCAATGCCCTTCATCGTCGAGAGGTCGATGACGAGTGCGTCGTCGGCCATGCTGTGGCCCGCCAGGCTGTGTCCGCCGCTGCGCACGGCCAGCGGGTGAGCGTATTCGCGGGCGAAGTCGACCGCCGCCGCGACGTCCAATGTGTCCGCCGCGCGCACGATCGCCAGCGGCCGCTTGTCCACCGTGAAGTCCTGGAGCTGGCGCGCGTCATCGAACGCAGGGCTGTCGGGCGTGATCAACTCGCCGGCCAGGCGTGACAGCAGCCATTCAACCGGTGGGCTCGCTGGCCCAATATCGACCATACCGAACATTTCGGCTGGGTTTCGCGATGTGTTGGTCATAAGAGACTCCATTGTCACATTTCCCCATACAGCGGGGCTGATATTGCCGCCTGAACACCTCAGCGCCGAGGTCAGCAGGCCGGCACGATCGGGGCAGATGCCGCGAGATCCCCGTGAAATACCGCTCCCACGCGGTTCACGAGCACGCAGCCGGCGCCACTACACGCATGATCAACCAGCGCCCCGGGGCGCCACATCCCCAGGTTCGATGACTTCCGGCTCAATGAATTCGTGGATGGAGAGGAGTCTGCAGTTCGTAGGTTGTAGGGAAGACCCTCACCCCCGGCCTGGGAGCGGGGCCGGGGGTGAGGGCCGCTCTTTTTCTCTTCCCTACCGGTTCCCTCTTCCCTACAATGCCAGCCCCAGCTGCATGGGGCGGCCTTCGAGGGCGAGGAGGGCCTCTTTGAGGGCGAGCCCGCCGCCGAAGCCGACGAGGGAGCCGTCGGAGCCGATGATGCGGTGACAGGGGACGATTAGTGGGTGCGGGTTGGCGCCGTTGGCCGCGCCGACCGCCTGGGCGGCGTCGGGGAAGCCGATTCGCCGGGCGATCTCGCCGTAGCTGACGGTCTCGCCCCAGGGCACCTCGTAGACGGCGCGCCAGACGGCGATTTGGAAGTCGCTGCCGCGCTGGTCAAGCACCAGGTCGAACGTCTTGCGCTCGCCGGCCAGGTACTCGCGCACCTGGCGCATGGCCTCAGCGTTGCGGCCCTCGTCGTCCGGCACGATCCGCGCGCCGGGCGCCAGCCGGCGGATGATCCGGTCACGTTTAGCGACGGAATTAGGGAGCAGCAGGGTCAGCAGACCGCGCTCGGAGCTGGCGAACCCGAAGGTGCCGAGTTTGTCGTGAAGCTCGCTCCACCAGATCGTTTCAGCCATGTGGCGCTCCGTTCGTTCAGGCCCCCAAGTGTACCCGAACGGACGTTCGCAAACCGCAGAAATCGACCACTGCGTGGTAGCATGGCAAGCTGTTCGCCCGGCAGAGTGGGGCTGCGTGGGCGACCACATCATTGCCTTCGATTATGTAGATACATTAGGTGGCGGCTTGGCGCGTCTCAAGCAACTAGACATCAACGGCTTCAAGAGCTTCGCCAACCCGACGACGTTCGTGTTCGATCGCGGCATCACGGCGATCATCGGCCCCAACGGCTCGGGCAAGTCGAACATCTCCGAGGCGCTGCGCTGGGTACTGGGCGAGCAGCAGTACTCCAATCTGCGCGGCCGGCGCACCGAGGACATCATCTTTGCCGGCTCCGAGCGGCGCGGCCGGCTGGGCATGGCCGAGGTCACCCTGACACTCGACAACAGTTCGGGCGTCCTGCCGATCGAGTTCAGCGAGGTCAGCATCACCCGCCGGGCCTACCGCACCGGCGAGAACCAGTACCTGATCAACGGCAACCGCGTGCGCCTCAAGGATCTCCAGCAGCTCACCGCCCCGCTGGGCCAGGCGCACACGATCGTCGGTCAGGGGCTGGTCGACGCCGTCCTGAGCCAGCGGCCGGAAGACCGCCGCGGCCTCTTCGAGCACGCTGCAGGGATCACCGGCCTGCGCCTGCAGACCGCCTCTGCCGAGCGCGGGCTGGCCGAGGCCGAGGAGAATGCCCGCCGGCTGCGTGACATCGTCGGCGAGCTGGAGCCGCGCGTGCGCTCGCTGCAGCGCCGCGCCCGTCAGGCCGAGCAGTATGAGAGCGTGCGGGCCGAGCTGACCCGCCTCCAGCGGGCCTACTACGCCAACCTCTGGGCGGCCGCCAGCGAGCGGCTCTGCCAGGCCCACGCGGCGCTGGAAGCCGCCCAGCGCGCCGTCGACGAGCGCGAGCGCGAGCAGACCGAGGCCAGCGCCCGGTTGACCAGCCTGAGAGCGGCCGAGCGCGACCTGACGCGGGAACGCGCCGGGTACGCTGAGAAGGTCAGCGCGCTCGAGACCGAGCTGGCCGCCGCGCGTCACGCGCTGGCGCTCGTCGAGGCCGAGATCCGAGCGGTCGACGAGCGCGCCCGCGACCAGCAGCAGGCCGGAGAGCGGCTGGCCACTGAGCAAGCCGAGCGCCGCGCCAGGCTGGAGGCCCTGGCCGCCGAGTTGGAAACGCTGCGCGCCGAGCTGGAGACGCTGACCGCGCGCCGCGACGAGCAGGCCGCTCGCTCGGAAGCGACCCGCCGGCAGCGCGACGAGCTGCTAGCGCGTCGTGATGAGCTGGAGCGCAAGATCGCCGCCGCGCGGCTGGAGCAGAGCAGGTTGGAGACGCAGCTGGCCGGCCACGCTGAACGGCGCCGGATCCTCTGCCGCAATCATGACGACATCGCCGCCCGTCGGGCCGCCATCGAGGAGCGCATCCGCGGGCTGGAGGGCGAGATCGACGGGATAGTCCGGCGGCTGGCCGAAGCCGAGGCGCGCGCGAGGGAAACACGCGCAGAGCGCGACGAGGCCGAGCGGTCGCTCGATGCGCTGGAGCGCGACATCCGCGCCCGAGAGGGCGCGATTCGGGAACGCGAGCGCGAGTTAGACCGGCTGCGCGCCCGGCTGGAGCTGCTCGACCGCATCTGGTCGGAGGGCGAGGGGCTGCACGCTGGCGTGCGGGCCGTGCTGCGCGCCGCACGGGGCGGCCAGATCGAGATTCCCGGGCTGATCGGCACGGTCGCCGAGGCGGTCGACGTCCCGGCCCAGGTCGAGACAGCCATCGAGACGGCGCTGGGCGGGCACCTGCAGGACATCATCGTGCGCCGCTGGTCCGATGCCGAAGCGGCCATCGCCTTCCTGAAGCGCTCCGGCGCCGGCCGCGCCCGCTTCCAGCCGCTCGACACTATCCGCAGCTATCGCCCCCGCACGCTCGACAACGGCATCCCCGGCCTGATCGACCGGGCCGTCAATCTCGTCACGTTCGATCCCGAGGTTGAGCCGGTCGTCGCCCAGGTGCTGGGCAGGACGCTGGTAGCCGAAGACCTCGACGCCGCGCACCGGATCGCCCGGGAGTTGGACGGCTGGACGATCGTGACGCTCCAGGGCGAGCTGGTGGCGCCGTCGGGCAGTGTCACCGGAGGCTCGCGCGTCCGTGGGGCCGGCCTGCTGGCGAGGGAACGCGAGCGCCGCGAGCTGCCGGCGAAGATCGCGGCAGCGCAGGCTGAGATCGACGGGCTGCGCGAGGCGCTGGCCGCCCGGCTCCAGCGGCAGGAGCAGCAGGTCGCCCGGCTGGAGCAGCTCGACACGGCCCTGAACGAAGCCCGTGCCGACGAGCGCGCCGCCCGCGAGCGCCGCGCCGCCCGCGAGCGCGAGCTGGCCGCCGAGCGCAATGACCTGGAGCGTCAGGATCGCGAGCTGGCGCTGGTGGCGGCGAACCTCGACCAGCTCGACGCCAGCGCCGATCAGTTCAGCGATCAGCAGGGCGAGATCGAGCGCCGGCTCGCCGGGCTGAAGGCGAGGCTTGACGAGGCCATCCGCGGAATCGAGAGCCTGCCAGCGCAGGACGACGGGGAACTCGCGGCCCTGAGCGCCGAGCTGGCAACCCTCCAGGAACGCATCCGGGCCACCACCCGGGAACGCGCCGCGTTGGCCGAGCAGATCGCGGCCGGAGAGCGCGCTGAGGCAGAGCGTCAGCGCGAGACTGAGCGCCTGGCCGCTCGCCGCGCAGACCTGAGCGCGCGCGCCGCGGCCGCCGAGCGCTCGATCGCTGGCGCCGAGGCCCGGCTGGAGGAGGCGCGGGCGGGCATTGCGCCGCTCGGGGAGCGCCTGGCGGGCCTGAGCGCCCAGATTGCGGAAGCCGAGTCGGCGGCGGAGGGGGCCGCGGCCGCTCTGCGCGAGGCCGAGCGCGCCCACGACCGCGCCGCGCTCGATCTCTCCCGGGCAGGCGACGCCGCCGACCTGCTGCGCGCTCGCATCCTCGACGACCTCGATCTGGACGATCCCGCCGGGCTCGCCGGTGAGGAGAATGACGCGCCACCGGACGCCGAGGAACAGATCCGACGGCTCCGCGAGCGCCTGCGGCGCATCGGCGCGGTCGGCGAAGATGTGCTCGACGAGTATCGCGAGGAATCCGAGCGGCTGGAGTACCTGACCAAACAGCTCGCCGACGTCGAGGGCGCGGCCGAGTCACTGCGCCGGGTACTGACCGACCTGCGCCGCCAGATGGGCGCGCGCTTCGCCGAAACCTTCGCGGAGGTCGCCAAAGAGTTCGAAGCCACCTTCAAGCGCCTCTTCGGCGGCGGTCAGGCGCGCCTCAGCCACGAGATGGACGGGAGCGACCCGGGCGGCATCGACATCGTCGCCCAGCCGCCAGGCAAGCGGCTCCAGGGCCTCAACCAGCTCTCCGGCGGCGAGCGCGCCCTGACGGCAGTCGCCCTGCTGGTGGCCATCCAGCGGGTCAACCCCAGCCCCTTCTGCCTGCTCGACGAGGTCGACGCCGCGCTGGACGAATCCAACGTCATCCGCTTCCGCCAGGAGCTGCGCGAGCTGGCGAAGGACACGCAGTACATCGTCATCACCCACAACCGCGGCACGATCGAGGGCGCCGACACGCTCTACGGCATCACCATGGGCGAGGACAGCGTCTCCCGCGTCCTCTCGCTCCGCCTCGACCAGGCCATTGCCGCGATCGAGGACGACCGCCTCCTGGAGATGGAATCGGTGATCTGACTGCCCTGCCCCCGGTTGCGCTGGGAAAGTCCGGCTGTTCGACCATCAGCGGGGTGCAGACAGGTTCCACCTGATTCAGGGTCAGTCAGGCGATCGGCCCCGGAATTGGCTTCCTGGGTCCACGCAGGAGGTTGAATAGGGACCGCTACCGATGCCCATGCAATTCGTGGTGTAGATGAGACATGGCCCCTGCGTGACCTGCAGGCAAGATCCCGATTTCATGCCGTAACGCGAAACCCGGCTCCCTGCGCCGGCAGCATGAAACGACTTGAGCTATCTGGAGGTTTACGTCGGCGCTGGTGCCGACTGCGACGCGTCGGTGGGCGAAGACGGCCTAGCTGAGCGCGATGAACATGCTGAGGCCGATGACGAGCCAGAGCGCGAGTGCGATGGCGATGGCGGCCACGACCGCGCCTTCAGCCGAGCGCAGCTGGCGGCCGAGGATGTTCAGCCGCTCCAGGCCGGTGGCCGGGGGCTCCGGCTCCTCTTCTGCGGTCAGCGCCTCCAGCTGTTCGAGCAGTTCGTCGCGCTCGATCGCCAGGCGGTCGCGCTCGTCGACCACTTGCCGGTAGAGCACTTCCAGGTTGGCGATGTCCTGCGCCTGATGGCGGATCTCATCCACCAGCGGCGCGAGCCACTCGTCGCGGATCAGCGCGAGCTGCTCGCGGGTGAACACTTCGCCCGTGGCTGGTTGGTGGGCGCCGTTGGCCGATTTCGCCGCGAGCGAATCGACTTCCTGCATGCTCTCGTCCTTCCCCATCGTGCGGGCGCGCGGCGCGCCAGCGACGGTGGTAGAGACGCCGGACGGGGCCGGTGGTGGTGGCTCGAGAATGCTCCGTGCCCGGGCGTCCGTACACTGCATCAATCAAGTATATCGACTAACGGTCACGGCAGTCGTCACATTTCACCTGCCCGCCGGATACAACGCGGTCACAGGCCGGGACTTCCCCTTCGGGGCCCATCCATTCGGCAAGCGGGAACCAGGAGACAATCACCTTAGAGGGCGCGGTATAGTAGCGAGGAGCGAACGCCCCGGCACAGCCCAGCGCAGAGGATCAGCGCGTG
>DATGQR010000029.1:0-2250 GCA_035304105.1 Thermomicrobiales bacterium
ACGGCGGTGCGCACCGCCGGGAGCTGGGAGCGGAACAGGCCGCCGAGCGCCGAGACGCCGCGCAGCAGCAGGTCTGTATTCTGCAAGATCACCAGCGTCGCGCCGATGACCGTGAAGATGTCGGCCAGGAAGAACATTGACAATCCGAACTCGTAGTCGCCGAAGAGCGACTTGAAGGTCGACTCCGGCAGCAGCCAGAACGCGACGATGTAGAGCCCGGTCAGCGTGAAGGGCAGCCGCCCCGGCACGCCGAACCAGCGCAGGAACAGCACCACGCCGAACGGGATGAGCGTCATGCCGGTCGAGAAGGCCTCGGCAGAACCGCCGCCGGAGCCGGCCAGCGCCAGCAGCGTGCCAATGACCGTCAGCAGGCCGGCCCAGACCAGCGTCGCGCGCTTGCGCTTGCTGGTGACGATATCCGGGATGTCGCGCACCGCGGCGACGATGTTGATCCGGCTGATCTTCCAGGATGATGCCACGACGGTCAGGAAGGTGATCGCCATGCCGAGGCAGTAGGCCACCACCAGGCTGCGCGGCGTCACGTGCGCCTCGATCGGGGCGTACTGGCCGAAGATGAGCTTCATGCCCTCAGCGATGCCGTAGGCCGCCAGCACGCCCAGCAGCGTGCCGACCAGGCCGGCAAAGAGCGCGTAGCCCGAGCCCTCGGCGATGAATTGCTGGACGAGCTGGCCGCGCTGGGTGCCGACCGCCCGGGCGATGCCCATCTCCGAGCGCCGCTCGGACGCCAGCATCGTGAAGATCAGGACGATCAGCAGCACCCCCGACATGACCGAGAAGAGCCCGAGCAGGATGAAGACCTGGGTGAAGGCAGAGCTGATGCGATCGGCGTTGTCGACACGGTCCTGCTTGATCGTGTCGATACCCAGCCCCAGCCCCGCAAGCTGCGGCCCGAGCTTCGCGACGACCGCCTCAGTGTGGTCGACGCCATCGTGGCTGTCGCCCGTGTTTGAAACCGCAACCGCGCTAATCTCGCCCGGGCGCACCAGCAGAGCTTGCAGCGTCGCAAGCGGCATGGCCAGGCCGGGATACTCGAGATCGACGTTGCGGCTGCGGCGCGTCCCGGACAGGTAGCTGTCGCGCGCCACCGCGGCGACGATGACGCCATGCGCGTCCCCATTGACGTGCAGCGCCAACGCATCCCCGACTCCCGCGTCGATCGCGTCGGCGAGCTTCTCGGACACGACCACCTGGCCGGGCTCCAGCGCCCGGAAGTCGATGACGTCGCCATTGACGTCACGCATGCCCCCGAAGGCTTCGAGTCCGGCCGGGTCGAGCCCGGTGACGACGGTATCCGGCTCGGCGAGCTGGTCAGCTTCGTTGATGACCGGCAGCCGCGCGTCGAGCATCGCCATGACGCCGTCGACGTCCGGATCGCCGGCCAGCGCCGCCTCGACCGTCGCGAGCGCGCCGGCCGGAAGCGTCTCCTGATAGGTCAGGTCGCCGCTGGCCTCGGGCGACTGGCTGACGACCACCAGCTCGTCGAGCTGGCCGAGGTTGGTGTAGGTATCGGACGTGATCGAGTGGCTGACCGTGTCGCCGGTGCCCAGGGCCGCGGCGATGATCAGCGTCGAGAGCATCAGCCCGATGACGATCAACGCCGTCTGCGCCTTGCGCCGGGCGATGTTGCGCACGCCGAGCTTGAAGATGATCGGCCGCCGCAGCGCGATCCAGATCACCGTGAGCAGGCAGAGCGCCAGGAATGCGGCGAGCGCAACGGCGATACCGAACATCGGGATCCCAAAGATGTCGTCCATAGCGGACCTCCTTGTCTCAGAGGCGCGTCTCCGTCGACGCGCGGTGGTGTAGCGCCGATTAGCCAGCGCGCGTGGCGACCGCCAGCGACTGGGCGAAGATGTCGTGGGCCACCTCGCCGACGATCCGGCCGTCCTGCATCCGCACGATCCGGTCGCAGCGGTCGCCGATGCCGGCGTCGTGGGTGACGACCAGGAAGGTGAGGCCGTCGCGCTCGTTCAACTCGCGCATCAAATCCATGATCTCGCTGGCCGTGCGCGAGTCGAGCGCGCCCGTCGGCTCGTCGGCCCAGACGATCGCCGGGTTGGTCACCAGCGCGCGAGCGACGGTCACTCGCTGGCGCTGGCCGCCGGAGAGCTGCGCCGGGCGATGGCCTGCCCAGTTCGCCAGGCCGACTGTCTCGAGGGCTGCCATAGCCCGTTCGCGGGCCTCCTTCGGCCCCACGCCGGCCACCAGCAGCGGCAGCTCGACGTTTTC
>DATGQR010000030.1:0-2943 GCA_035304105.1 Thermomicrobiales bacterium
CGCGAGGCCATCAACGTCCCGGCCGCCAGGAAGAGCCCGGCCAGCAGGTCATTGCTCGCGCGGCCGGCTGCCTCGGCCACCGCTGGAATCGCCACCGCTGACACGACGATCGCTCCCCAGACGGCCGGGTCGGCGTCGGGCAGCCAGTCGCGGGCATAGCCCCAGGCCACGCTCGCGAACGCAAACAGCAGCAGCGCCCCGAAGGCGCGCGCCAGGTGCAGCTCCCACCAGGCGTCGTCGCCGGCCAGCCAGGTCAGTGGGGCGATCAGCGCGTAGTAGAGCGGTGGCTGGTAACCCTCGTAGGACAGCCCCTCCAGCCCAAACTCGTCCGGGTCCAGGATGAGCGGCCGGTCGATCCGGAAGGTCGACCAGCGGTCGACGGCGATGGCATTCTCGAGCACCCGGCGCTGCACCGGGTCGTCGATCCTGGGGATGCGGCCCTCGTCCGCCAGGTAGAGGGCGTAGCTCAGGTGTTGCTCCTCATCGAACAGGTCCCACTCCGGGATCGCCGCGGCGTAGAGGAGCGCGTGGCCGAGCGCGAACAGCAGCGCGCCAGCGAAGATCAGCCGGCCGCGCCGGTCCAGGTCGGTGACCGGGTCACGCATGGGGCCGCCTCGCTCGCAGGGGTGCGGCCAGCTTCCAGATCATCCAGAGCGAGACGGCCGTCAGCAGCGAGCGGAAGACGCCGAAGAACTGGCGCGGCTCGATCCGAGCGGCGATCGCCTCGTAGGGATCGGGTAGGCTGGCCACCCGGTCGCCGATCGACGGCCGCAGCACTTCCCAGGTAGTCCAGGAGCCCCACTGCATCGCGTAGACCGCCAACGTTAGCAGTTGCAGGCCGTGGTAGGCGAGCATCCTTCGGTCGGCCGGGATCGTCATCGCCAGGAACGGCACCAGCCAGATCGCCCAGTGCGGGTGGAAGAAGGTCAGCCCGAAGAGCAGCAGGTAGACGCACGCGGCGACACGGGGAAACTCCTCAGGCGATAGATCCCGCTCGCTGATCCAGAGCAGCCCGAGCAGATAGGCCAGCGGGAAGAAGAAGATGAAGTCGTCGAAGCGCAGCCGCACGCCGGCGTCCAGCCAGTTTTGGAAGTGCTCGTGGGTGTTCAGGATCTCCAGCGTCGGGCTGTCGCCGGTCCCGGCGATCCCGACCAACTCGACGGTGGCCCAGAGACCCCCCAGGATCGCGACCGCGGCGATCAGCTGCCGGCGCGAGCGGCGGAAGGCGATCAGGTAGTAGGGCACGATGACGGCCGGGAAGAAGCGCATCAGCGTCGCTGCGCCGAGCAGCACCAGCCCGACCAGCCGCCCGGAGTCGGTCGCCCGCCGTGCGGCCAGCAGCGCCAGCAGCACCAGCAGGATCGCCAGGACGTCATGCCGCCCGAAGATGGCCGTGGCGTAGATGACCAGGGGATTGAGCAGCCAGAATGCCGCGGCTGCGAAGCGCCGGGCCGGCTCGACCAGGCGCGTCAGCAAATAAGCGCACAGCAGGTCGGCGACGAAGTAGGGCAGCTTCATCAGGAAGATCGCGCGGTGCAGGTACTCGTACTCCATGAAGCCGCGGTAGTCGGTCATGCTCGCGCCCACGCCGGCCTCGGACGCCGTCGGCGACCAGATGCCGGCGCTGTCGGGCAGCAGCGGCCGGATGATCAGCAGCCAGACGTTGTGGATGGTCTGAATCAGGAGTTGGGCCGTCCAGCCGAACCATTCTCCGTCGTAGGCGGCCTCGGCTGCCCGCGAATAGACTTGGTAGGCGTCCATGTGGAGCGTGAAGGGCATCAGCGCCAGCCGGATGAGGGCGGCGGCGCCCCACAGCACGAGCCAGCGCCGCCCGGGGCGCGACCAGGTCGTCATCTATGCCGTCCTGACGCTGAAGCGGCGCGCCAGCCGCAAGGCGCCCAGCGCCAGCGGCAATGCGGCCACCAGCAGCACGCGCTGGACGATCGCCAGCGTCACCAGCGTGGCGGTCGTCGCGTCGGTCACGGCGGCCAGCGCGACGATGGCCGCCTCGCGCACCCCGACGCCGCCTGGCACCGGCGCCAGCATGCCGGCCAGCACTGGCACGGTGGCGATCGCCAGCACGTCGAGCACCGCGAAGTGGATCCCTAGCGCCCAGAACATCAGGCCCACCACGACGACCTGTAGGAACCAGTAGAGCAGGGTCAGCGCGGCGACGGCTCCGATGTTCACCTGCCGCCCCAGGCGGCCGGCGGCCGAGAAGGTGCGCTTGATCTGCGTCCAGGCGCCCAGCCGCCAGGCGATGACCAGCCCCACCGCGGCCACGCCGGTCGCAATCGCAAGGACGGCGAACGACGCCAGCCCTTCCAGCGGCGACGCGACGTCCCGGAATGCCGACGGGCCGATCACCAGGATGGCGATGAGCGAGGTGATCGCCATCATTCCCAGGTCGAGGGTGTGCTCGAAACCGATCGAGAGCGCCGACGCGCGGTAGGGGACCGAGCGCGTCTGGTTGGCCAGCACCGCCTTCGCCGACGCGCCGACGAATCCGGGGCTGGCGTAGTTGATCAGTGCCGAACTCACTGTGATGTCCGCCGCTTCTCCCAGTGTCATCGGCTCGTCGAGCGACTTCATGACCACCTGCCAGCGCCAGGCGTGCACCAGCGGCAGCGCCATACCGACGATGACGACCAGCACCAGCGGCAGCGGCTTTGCCTCGCGCAGCCCGGTCCAAGCGTCGCCCAGCACGCCGGTCAGCCAGAGGACGACGATCGCCGCCAGCAACCCGCCCCAGAAGGCGATCCGCACGACGTTGCGCGATAGCAGGCTCAGCATGCCAGGCCAACTCGCCTCAGCACGTCCCCGGCAACCCCGGTCAGCACCACTTCCGATGCCTGCCCAAGCCACGCCTGCCGGCCGCGCGCCCCGATCTCGCGGCGCATCTCCCGGTCGCTCGCTAGCCGCAGGATTGCATCCGCCAGCGCC
>DATGQR010000031.1:0-21031 GCA_035304105.1 Thermomicrobiales bacterium
TCGAAGCCGACCTCCCGGGTCGCCCCCGGGCCAAACTTGATGCTCGACGTGTCCATCGAGAAGACCGTCTCGTAAGCCGCCATCGCTGTACCTCCGCTCTCCAGTGTCGTGCCGGTAGTGTAGCCCGGCCCGTCCCCGTGCTCCGGTCGCGTCTGGCCCGACTTCCGCCATCGAGCACCCGCGCGCGGCAAGGTGCCGGACCGCCCACCCAGAAACGGCGAGCGGCGCCCTGGTCGGGGCGCCGCTCCTCCATATCGATCGTCGGAACACGAAAGCCAGATCGCCTGGCCCAGGGGGCTTTCCCTGTTCCCTGTTGCCTACATCTCAACCCGATACATGTCATACACGTTGTAGGTATTGATGTAGATCGGGTTGGGCACGAAACCGCGGATGTCGGCGGCCATGACGGTGTACCACTGGACGGAGCCGTAGAAGGCGGCCGCCGGGTCTTCCTCGACCAGGATGCGGTTGATCTCGGCGATCGTCTCGTCGTACTCCGGGCCGGCGCCCATCGTCGAGCTGGCGTCGAGCAGCTCGTCCACGCGGGCGTTGCTGTAGCCCAGCGCGTTCGAGCCATTGGGCGCGATCGACTCGGTGTGGAAGTTCGGGTGGATCTCGTTCCAGGCGTCGTTGTAGTCCGGCCACCAGCCCCAGTCGGCGAAATGTGGCCGCTCGCTGGCCGGTGACGAGCCGTAGAGCAGTTCCTGGAGCTGGCCCTCTTCCAGCTCGCTGATCGAGAGCCGCACGCCGATCTGGTTGAGATTGGCCTGGAAGAGTTCGGCGCCGGCGCGGCTCAGGCCGTCACCGGCCGTGATGATGTACTCCAGCTCCTGGCTGTAGTCGAAGCCGGCCTCGTCCAGGAGCTCCTTGGCCCGGTCCAGGTCGGTGGTGTAGATGAAGCCGTCCGGCGGGTAACCGAGCGTCGTCGGCGTGCAAGGGCCACTCGACGGCACGATCAGGCCCTGGTAGATCTCGTTCCTGACTTCGTCATACGGGAACGCCCAGGCCATTGCCTGGCGCACCTTCGGGTCGGGCAGCCGCTCGTAGTTGAAGACCACCCAGTCGGCGTTAGTGGTGTCGTAGCGCAGCACCTGAAGCTGGCCGGCCTGTTCGAGCTGGACGACGTCCTCCGGCGTCAGCGACTGGGTCAGCGCGTCGGCCTCGCCTGACTCGATCAGCTGGCGGCGAGTGGTCGACTCTTCGATGTTGCGGAAGATGATCTCGTCGAAGTGGTTGCCTTCCCAACCGCCGTGGTACTCCTCGAAGCGCTCTAGTCGAATGAAATTGCCCAGTTCGTGCTCGACCATGCGGTAGGGGCCGGTGCCGACGACGTTGGCGCGCGCCCACTCGTGCGCCCAGGGGTCGTCGTCGGTGGCGTTCTCCTCGACGGCGGCGGGGGAGATGACCAGTGGGCCGTATTGCGAGGCCATCGCGGCGACGAAGATGTCGGTGCCATAGCGCAGCTTGAAGGTGACGGTGTTGGCGTCGGGGGCGGTGATGTCGTCCGGGCTCTCGACGAAGCGGGTGATGACGTTGACCGGCCCCAGGCCCATCTGGTGGAAGCGCTTGAAAGATTCGGCGACCGCGTTCGCGTCACAGGGCGTGCCGTCGTGGAAGAGGATGCCGTCCTTGATGTGGAAGCTCCACTCGGTCATGTCCTCGTTGGACTCCCAGGAGTCGGCCAGCATCGGCTCGTACTCGAAGGTATCGCTGCCCTTGAGGCGCAGCAGCATCTCGTAGACGCCGAAGAAGATTGCGCTGGCGTCGGAGTCGTAGGCCGACTGGGGATCGAGATCCGGGATGCTGCCGGTCTGGATGATCGTCAGCGTGCCGCCGTTGATCGGCGCGCCTTCGCCGCCGCTCCCGCCGGGCGTCGATTCGTCGCCCGCCTCGGTCGGTTCGGCATCGCCGGAGGTGGCCGTCGGTTGATCCGAGGCGCTGTCGTCATCGTCGTCATCGTCGCCACCACAGGCGGCCAGCAACGCGCCGAGCGCTGGCACGGACAGGCCGAGCGCCAGCCCGCGGTGAAGCAGTTGTCGCCGGTTGAGCCGGCGACGCCTGGCGGCAGCCATCAACCGCTCGAACTGCGGTTCTCGTGGTTGATGATCGCGATACTCTGCGGACATAGTTCCCCCCTTCGGAAACCCGAAGCCATCCCCCTGGCGATGCGCCGGGAGCCCCAAAAATCGCAACACGCGCCAGCGACCCGTTGGCGATTGGGCCGTGCTAGGATTCCGCGTGATTCAACGCAAGCAGTTTACGCGGTCATTGCCTTTCCTGCGTGATTTTGGTCGAAGTTGCGCGACGGGAAAGCGGGCGAACGAATCGCCAACGTAGCGCCTGGAGCGGGAGGTGTCCCAGCGAGTAGTCGAGCGCAATTGGGTGCATGTAGCTAGTGTGAAAGAGAGTTGAGGATGCACGAGGAGGAGAACCGGCCGGCTTACCTGGGGCTGTTGATGCAGGCGCGCGCCGGGCGCCTGACCAGGCGGGACGTGCTGCACCGGGGGCTGATGCTGGGCCTGTCCAGCCCGTTGATCATGAGCCTGCTCGCCGCCTGTGGCGGGGACGATGATGATGATGACGATGACGATGACGGCGCAGCTGCCGAAGCAACCGCCACGCCCACGCCGATCCCGGTCGGCCGTGCCACCAACACACCGGCTGAGGAGGAGCCCACCGCGGCCGAGGATGACGACCGCAACCTGTCGGACAACCGCACCTTCGCGATGGCATTCACGGGCGGCGTGCCGGACCTCGATCCGCAGTCGGCCTACGACAACCAGGCATCGAGCATGTTCATGGCGGTCTACGAGATGCTGCTGCGTCTCAAGGGCGCGTCGACGTTCGAGTACGAGCCGATGCTGGCGGTCGAGTGGGAGGCGAACGACGACCTGACCGAGTTCACCTTCAAGTTGCGCGAGGGCGCCGTCTTCCACGACGGCACGCCCTGCGATGCTGCGGCGGTCAAGGCGTCGCTGACCCGTTTCCACCAGATGGGGCGCGGCCCGGTCGACGTCATCGCCCGCTTCATCGACGACCCGGATACGCAGATGGAAGTCGTCGACGAGGTGACGCTCAAATTCATCATGAGCAAGCCGGAGCCCCTCTTCCTGGCCGCCATGGCGTCCGAGTACGGCCCGCTGATCGTCTCGCCGGCGGCGATGGAGGAACACGCGACCGACGACGACCCCTGGGCGCACGAGTGGTTCTCTCAGAATATGGTCGGCACCGGCCCCTATCGGGTGGTTGAGGCGGAGCCGCAGGAGCGCTTCCGCTTCGAGCGCTTCCCGGACTACAACGGCCCGGAGCACTTCTTCGATGAGATCATCGCGCGCGTCGTGCCCGAGGGCGTCACCCGTCGGCAGTTGCTCGAGGCCGGCGAGATCGACGCCGTGGCCGTGCTGCCGGCCGATGACATCATCGACCTGCGCTCGAACCCGGACATCAACGTGGTCTCGTACGACACGACGCAGTGCAGCTGGATCCGGCTGAACTACGCGCGGCTCAACCGCGACATTCGCGAGGCGTTGTGCTGGGCGTTCCCCTACGACGACGTGATCGAGCAGGTGATGCGCGGGCTGGCTAAGAAGCAGGGGCCGATCGCCGACACGGTCGTGGGCTTCGACCCCGAGATCGAGCTCTTCTCAACCGACCTGGACCGCGCGCGAGAGCTATTCGAAGCCGGCGGGTATGATGGCGAGGAACTGGAGTACATGCTGGCGGACGGCAACGCCGACGACGACGCCATCGCCCAGCTGTTCCAGGCCAGCCTGGCCGAGATCGACGTCAATCTGAAGATCACCCGCATCGACCGCTCGGCGCTGCTCGCCATGAATTACGGCGACTCGCCGCCAGAGGAGCGCCCTCACATGGTCATCTCCAGCTGGTGGCCGGATTACAACGACTCCTACAACCAGCTCTTCCCGAACTTCCACCCGGACGCAGCCGGGAGCGCCGGGTCGAACTCGATGTTCTATGGCAACGAGGAAGTCGGCAGGCTGCTGGACCAGGCCGGCGAAGCGGAAACCGAGGAGGAACTGATCGATCTGACCAGCCAGATCCTCCAGATCATGATCCGCGACGACCCGGCGGCCATCTTCTTCGCCCAGATCATCCGCTCGACGTTGCTCCGCAGCGACATCAAGGGCTTCGTTCCCAACGGCATCTATATCGCCTCCTACAACTTCCACGAGATGTGGCGCGAAGCGTCGTAGGGGTAAGGGAACAGGGAAAAGCCGAAAAGAGAGCGGCCGCTTTGTGTTACGAGGGCGGGAACGGAGGGCTCAGCGCTCTGCTCCCGGCTGCCTTTCCCTGTTCCCTGTTGCCTCTTCCCTACCGACTACCGCGCCGGGACGACATCGGGGACCTCGGTGGGGGTGCAGGTGCCGTGGGAAAGGTGGCGAAGAGTACCGGTGTAGCGGTTGACGCAGATCGGGAGCGGCGTCACGTCCGGCACGGTGTAGCTCAGCCAGCCCTCCGGGCAGCCGTAGCGGAAGAGGGACAGCTGGCCGGTGTATCGCCAGACGCAGAAGGTCGTCGGCGCGCCTGTCTGGACGACCACCGGCTGCATGGTGGGTCCACAGCCCGTGTCACCGAGGCGTAGCTCTCCGGTGTATCTCATGATGCAGAAGGTGCGGCCGGAGAGGGCGAGCGTCAGCGTATCCTCGTCGGCGCCGAGGTCATCATCATTGACTCGCACCCGAATCTGAGGGCTGAGCGTGCCACTTGCAGGCGTGCAGGTAACGCTGGCGTCGGCCTGTGGTTCGATCTCGAACGTGCCGTCGTCGTCACAGTCGAAGGCATAGCTCAACGAGTCCTCGCTGGACGGGTCGTGGGCGGAGACGTTGATGGTGACCGGTTGCCCGTAGCTACCGGCCTGCCCCGAGATCTGATCGATGACCGGTGGCAGGTTCGTTACCGTCTGCAGGGTGTCGGTTTGCGAGCAGCCGTTGTCGTCGTCGCAGATCTCAACTCGGATCGTGTAGTCGTCCTGGGCGGTATTCGAGGGGTTATCGTCAACATACACATGCGTGCCGAGGCAGGTCGTGCCGGTGACGAGTCCGGTTTCAACGTCGGAGCCGTCGCCCCAGTCGATCGCGCAGGTGAAGCTATCCAGCGTGCCCGGATCGCTGAAAGTCGCCTCCAACGTCACGCTTTCGGTTTCGGTTGATGGATCCGGGGTGCTGCCCAGAGCGGTGATGGTCGGAGCGACGTTCTCGACGATATGGGACACTTCGTCCTGATCACAGCCACCATGCTCGTCGCAGACCTCGACGCCGACGGTGTAGTTGCCGTTGTCATTGTAGGTGTGGGCGCCCGCGCATTCTTTGACGCCGGGCGTCTGTGTCTGAACGACCGTGCCCGGTTCGCTCTCGCCGTCACCCCAGGTGAGCGTGCAGGTATGGGTGTCATTGGTGCCAGGGTCGGTGAACTCGGCGCGCACACTCACACTCTCTCCCTCGAGCGATGGCGCGGGGCCCGCTTCCGTGGTGGTGATCGCCGGCGCGACGTTGAGCACGTCAAAGATGGCGTGGTTTGTTCCGACGTTACCGGCGTAGTCCGTGGCGGTGAAGGGCACGCTGTGCGATCCGACCCCGAAGTCGTTGGCCGGCTGGTCAATCCCCTGGCAGTCGGTCAGTATCCCGGACAGGCTGTCGCTCGCCGTACAGAGGATCACGACCTGTTCTCCCTGGAGGTAGCTGGTCGGGTGGCCGCTGAGCCAGACGTTCGGCGCCGTCAGGTCGATGTTGATGCCGGACTGCGTATCGGATGCCGGGTTGGCAGCCTGGTCCATGCAGGTCCCAGTCACTGATTGGTCGAAGCCTTCTGTGCTCACTGTCTGGCTCACGCTCGGTGCGGCCGGTCCGGACTCGTTGTCGGCGCAGCTCCAGGTCAATGTCACCTCGGAGTTGTTCCAGCCGTACTGGTTTGGCGGCGGCGTCTGGCCGGTAAAGGTGATCGTCGGCGGCGTAGTGTCCGGTGGCGTGCTGAGCGCGCCCGTATAGGTCAGCGCGCACATCCAAATATGCGGCCCCAAAATCGGGTCAACGAGGTCGTTCAGGTTGTTGGGGCCGTTGCCGTTCACTATCTGGATCGAGCTTTCCTCCACGTTGCCTGCGCGAAAATCGGGGAAGCCCTGCCGGCATTTGGCCATGATATCGTCAAAAGGTAAGAACAGATTTGAGTCGACCGCGAACGCGAAGTCCCGCATGACGCCAGTCGCGGATGTGAGGCCGTTATCCACCCAGGTCTGATTGGCCGTCCAGTAGCACAGGTAGATGTATGTGCCACCTGCACCGGAATTCAAGTCAACATCGACAAAGTGGGCATCAGTTCCCGGGTTCGACGCGTCGAAGCACCGTCCATCGCTAGTTTTCGGTGTCAGGGACGTGACAACTTCGACACGCCTGACATATTCTGCGGGCGGTCCGTCGCCGATCCTTTGTGCGATGCGGAGACACAGATAGACATAGTCCCCGCCGACGCCTTCGTTGAGGTCTTGATTCTTCTGTACATAGCCCGATGGACAGAAAGTCTGCTCGCTCTCTCCGGCGACGGCAGTTATCTCCGTCACGACCGGATCCCAGACGTTCTCGTCCGTGCACGTCGCATACAGCTTGATCGATTCGATGTTGTCGTTTCCAATGCGGTTGTTGCCTAGCCACGGGTCCTCCCCGATGAATGGTTCACAGGTTCCGGTGTAGTTCGGCCCGGAATAGGCCGCGACGGAGATCCCACCAAGGATCATGATGGCGGAAGCGCGGTTGGCCCAACCGTCGTCGAGCTGCGACAAATCCGGTTGCGAGGTGGTGAGCACTGTGATGGGTCCCTGAAAGTCCGCGTCACTGTAGAGCGCTACCAGGACGTTCGCGGCAGCTTCCGCGGTGGACGGTGACAGGCTGTTCGCGGTTGGCGCGAGCGCCCCGGCGACGGTGGCCAGGATCAGGACGAACGCGAGCGGTGCGCGCAGACGAGACGTGCGGTAGCTCATGCGGCTGCCTCCTGTTCCGTTGAGAATCGCCAATGGTCATGCCGGGAGACCCGCCGGGCGGCGGCGACAGGTTTCCCGGTCGTCCGGCCAATCTCCCGGACTCTTGCAGCGTAGTGATGGATGCCGCGCATAACTTCCGGGCGGCCCGCCATTCTTGGCGGTCGCGCGTGGCGGGAAGTACGTAGATCGTCGGTCAGACGAGGTTGTGCTGGTGGGCGAAGGCGATTGCCTCGGCGCGGCTGTGCGCGTCGATCTTGTTGTAGAGATTCGAGATGTGGCGTTCGGCGGTGCGCACGCTCATGAACAGCTCCGCCGCGATCTCACGGTTGCTCTTGCCGGCAGCCAGCAAACGTAGCACCTCGATCTCGCGCGGCGTCAGGCCGGCCGGGTGATCCTGCGCAGCCGTCAGCGTCAGCCGTGCGATCAGGGCTTTAGTGCGTGCCAGCGCGGGGGCCGCGCCGAGTCGCGCCAGGATCGCGCGCGCCTCATTGAGCAACGCGGCCGGTTGCTGCCCTGCTGCGAGTTGCAGTTCCGCCATCGCCAGAAGGGACAGCGCCCGTTCGTACGGCGCGCCGCAGCGCTCGGCGAGCGTCAGCGCGGCCTGCAAGTGCGCCCTGGCGGCGTCGAACTGGTCTTCGATGGTGGCGAGTTCGCCGAGGAAGCGCTGGGCGGCCAGCATCGCTAGCGGCTGCCGGGGTTGGGACGCCAGCTCCAGCGCCGCCTGGGCGTGGCGCGCGGCGACCGCTTGCGCGCCGCCCGCGAGGTGATAGCGCGCCCAGAGGAGCTGCGCTTCAGAGCGCCCGTGACTGCGCTCCTCCTGGCCAAGACTGGCGTCCAGCCAGTGCTCAAATGCCTCGATCCACTCCAGCGCGAGATCTCGCTCGCCGGCGGCAATGGCCATTTCGGCCGCCAGGCGCAGCAGCGGCAGCGTCTGGCGGTTCGGTGTGCTGAGGGGCATCATTTCCGGCCCGTCGGGGAGCGCCATCCGCACGCAGTCCCAGGCCAGTTCGTGATCGCCCTGGTGGCATGCGATCAGCCCGAGCACCTGCAGGGCCGTGTAGCAATGAACGAGGTCGCCGCGCGCATAGGGCGTGGCGACCTCGCGCGCTTCCGCCCAGTCCCCCTTGTTGTACAGCCAGAGCAGTGAGCCGAAGCGAGGCGGGAAGATCGACGAGTACCCGGCCGACGTCACCCAAAGCGATTCCATGCGCTCGACGAGCTGCTTACGGTACGCCACATCGTCGGAGTAGTACGGCAGGTACAAAACGGCGAACTCGACACCTGCGACGACGGCCGCTGACCAGTAGTGGCTGATACTGAAAATGGCCTGGTGGGCGGCCTGGAAAGCCTGCCGGGCTTCATCGGGCCGTCCTGTCGCGGCCTGGGCGTGGCCGAGCGCCGCATGCGCCATGCCGATGGCAAATCCGGGCCGGTGGCGATTTGCTGTGCTTTCCTCCAGTTCCATGAGGGCGTAGCTTTGTGCCCGATCGCAATCGCCAAACACGGCGCACCAGAACGCCAGGATGCCGGCGGCGGGGAACTCTGCACGCGACATGCCGCCCGGTGCCTCGTCCAGGGCATTCGTGGGCAGGTCGCTCCACAATTGGAATGCGCGCTCCATTTCGTCGGTGCCATCACGCGCCTCGAAACAGCGCAGCGCGCCGCGGGACCACAACGCGATGATTTCGAGCAACCGGTCGCCAGTTTGCCTTCCGATCTGCAGCGCCTCGGTGTGGAGGTCACGCGTCTTCGCGCCTGGCAGGTCGCCAATCATGTGTCCAAGGCGCACGAGGCACCAACCGAGATCACGGGCTCTGGACGGGTCAGCTTCGAGCAACGCCACGGCGCGGTTGAGCCGGTCGGCGGCCACCAGCGCGGCGCGGGCAAGCGAGGCACGGTCGGCGGCGCGAATCCACCAGTCCGCCGCGCGCTCGTCGCCGGCCTGCTCAAGGTGGTAGGCGACCGCGTCCGGATCGGGATCGGGCTGGCTGAGCAGCGTCGCGGAGATCTTGCCGTGCAGCTGACGGCGGCGTGGCAAGACGAGCGTCTGGTAGAGCGCTTCTCGGAAGAGGGCGTGTCGGAACTTGAGCCGCGCGCCATCGGGCGTCTCGACCATCAACTGCGCCGCGTGCGCCTGTTCGAGCGTTTCGATGAGCGCGTCGTCGCTTGCGCCGGTGATCTCGCTCCACAGCTCGAATGGCACTTCCTGGCCGATCACGGCAGCCTGTTGCAAGAGCTTGCGCGCCTCGTCGGTCAACGTTTCCAGTCGACCTTCGATGATCTGGCGTACCAGCGATGGCACCGGCGCCCGCATGTTCCGGAGCGCGTCCCGGTTCAATGACCAGCTTTCGTTGGCCTGGTTCAGGCACAGGACGCCGTGCCGCTCCAGTCCGTGTACGACCTCCATCAGGAAGAGCGGATTGCCTTCCGTGAAGCGCAGCAGGTATGCACCCAATGCGGCCTCGTCCTCGACGTGCAGGTCATACCGCAGCCGGATCAGCGCGCGAATGGCCTCCTGGTCGAGCCCGTCCAGCGTTATCCGCGTGGGCCGGGCATCGTGCACCAGCGCCGGCAGCACCCGCGCAAGCGGCGAGCCGGCTTCAAGGCTGCTGTCACGGTAGGTGGCGACGATCAAAAGGCGGTGGGTGGCGGCGTCGCGGCTCACGTAGCGCAGTAGCTCCAGGCTGGCCTGGTCGGCCCAGTGGAGGTCCTCGAACACGAGCAGTGTGGGCTGTTCGCGAGCGAGCGTGGCGAGCGCCTCCATGACCTGAGTTGACGCACCCAGCGATACGGTCGTCTGGCCCTGCAGAGTCGTAAGGTCTGGTCGTTCGGACCCGGCAGCGTCGAGCGCGCTCGTCGAGAACATCCGGATCCAGGGCGCGAAGGGCGGTGTGGCCATTCCGTCGAAGCAGTGGCCGGTCAGCACGTTGAACTCCGCCGCCAGGGCCTCATCGATCAGGTGCTCGACGAGCGTTGATTTCCCGATGCCCGCCTCGCCGTCAATCAAGACGAGATTGCCCCGGCCAGTGCTTGCGTCGTCAAGGAGCGCACGGAGCAGCGCGCGTTCGTTGTTGCGTCCGACGAACGGGGTAGTGGTTGCGATGCTCATATCCATCGAAAGTCCGGCACCTCGATGTAATCGCGTGCGGAAGCGTGTGGCTGCGAGATTTGCGCTGTAGCGAGTGGTTGCCTCACCGTTGCACTGTAACACGAATCGGCAGGCTTCGAGGCATCGGGCCGGGGAGGGGGCCCCGCCCCGCCACACCCGGTGGGCATGTGGGGCGGGGATGTGCGCCGCCGTGGTGGCGGCACACCGGTCGTCGTTGCCGTAATCAGCTACCCGATGACGCGGCCGGCGTCTTCGAGGCGGGCCAGGAGGCCGGCTTCTTCGAGCTGGCGGCGAGTGTCTTCGACCGAGCGGCGCTTGGCCGGGAAGTCATCATCCTGCGACATGGTCAACGCCAGGCGGGCCGCCAGCGCGGCGGACATTTGCAGGCCGCGCGGGTGGATCTTGTCGAACGTATCGGCCTCGGTGTGGCCCCAGCCGCGGCCGACCATGCCGGCGGTGGCGTCCAGCGAGTTGAGCGTTCCGTTGGGGATGCCGCGCACGGCGAACGGGAAGTGGTCGGAGTGTGAGTTGAGCTGGTCCTGGATGGTGAATTCGTAATGGTGCTCGCGCGCCCACTTCGAGAAGTAGTCGACCAGCTCGGGCCAGCCGGAGAGCACCAGGCGCTCCTGGCCGCCGCGGCCGCGTCCGGCGCCGTCAAGGTTCATCACGAAGCGGTAGCTGTCGGGATCGGTTTCGTCGGCGTGGTGCCAGGCGCCGTGGAGGCCCAGCTCCTCGGAGCCGAAGCAGATGACCCGGATCGTGCGCTTGAGCCGGCCCTTGAGCTGCGCCAGCGCGCGGCCGGCCTCCAGGCCGGTGACCGTCCCGGCGCCGTCGTCGCCAGCGCCCTGGGAGATGTCGTGGCCGTCGAAGTGACCGCCCAGCAGGATCACTTCCTCGGGATACTCCGTGCCGATGATCTCGCCGATGACGTTGCGGCTGGTTGAGGCGATCGTCTTGTTCTCCAGCTGCATGCGGGCCTTCCCCCCGCCGCGCTCCATCAGGCGCAGGATCATCGAGCCGGTTTCCTTCGACACGCCGATGGCCGGGATCGGCGCCTCGCGGTCCTCGGCCGAGCTACCGCGCTGGTTGCGCCCGGGCAGCGACCCGGTGATGTGCAGCAGGCCGGGGTTCTGGTTGACGTAAATGTAGCCGGCCGCGCCGCGCTCCAGCGCCCAGCGGTACTTGTCGGTGCGGTGGCTGCCGCGCTCGCCGGGGCGGTTGGTCTCGGCGGCCGAGATGACGATCTTACCGCGCACCTGGTCGCCCAGGCGCTCGAAGTCGTCCTCCTCGCCGTCGCCGACGTCGAGCAGTTCGGCGGTCAGGTCCGCTGCCGGGCAGTAGGGCAGCGAAATGCAGGAGAACTCACGCTCGACGGGCTCCAGCAGCGTCAGCTTCGCTGCGCCGCGCTCCCAGGTCGCCATCGGGAACTCCTCGATGCGCACGTTCTCCAGCCCGTATTCCTCCATCTTCTGCTTGAGGAATTCGGCGCCCCGGCGCTCGGACTCCGATCCGCCGAAGCGGTGCCCGATCTCGTCACAGAGGATCCGCAGCGTCTCATAGGCCTCGTTGGAGGTCCAGATCGTCGCGAGGATCTCCTTCTCCATCGCCAGCAGTTCGCTCTCCGTCATACAATTCCTCTCTGGCTACCAGTCACTGCCGAGCATCGTCTTACAGGTGGTCATCCTAGCACCCCCCAGCGGCGGTGGACCGGGCGGAGGCTTCCCCGCCGGCTCCGTGACCATGCTCCCCTGTGCACCAGCGCGCGCGGGGCGTAGCCTACGGGGGTGCCGGTAGTGGGTATGTGCGGCACCCGACGATGCATCGCGAGGGACGAAGAGTGATGGCCTGGATTCGAAGTCGACAGCGCGTCGCGGTCTTGGTGTCGCTGCTGGCCTTGATCGTCGCCAGCGGACAGGCGCTGGCTGCTGTCGGGAGCCCGGAGAGCGACACAGTGCCGGGCGTTCGCCACCAGCTGGCCGCGAGTTCAGGCGATCTGCTGCCGAGCGAGCGCTGGGGCCTAGAGGTGCGCGATGGTGACGGGCGCGCGTTCCAGGCCGTCATTGGGCGGGACGACCGCCAGCAGGTCACGGATACGACCCGGTTCCCCAACAGCGCAGTGAGCTATATCGAGGCGTGGAAGGACGGCAAGGACTTCGTCTTCGCCTGCAGCGCGGCCTTCGTCGGACCGAAGGTGCTGCTGACCGCCGCCCATTGCCTCTGGGCCGCCGACTTCGGGGGTTTCCCGGACGGCGTCGCCCTGGCGCCCGGGCTAAACGGCAAGCAGCGCCCATTTGGCGTGGCCTACGCCGCCGAGGTCTGGGTGCCGGACGGCTGGATCGATGCGGGCGGCAGCATCGGCCTCGGTCACCGCTTCGACTACGCGCTGATCGTGCTGCCGGATGGCAAGCTGGGCGAACAGGTCGGCGCATTCAATGTGGCGGCGCTGAGCGATGAGGAACTCAGGGCTCGCGACTTCCAGCCGTCGACTGCCGGATACCCGTCCGACAAGCCCCTTGGAACGCAGTGGTTTGGCACCGCCGAAGCGTTCGGACAGGTGCGCAGCGATCTGCTGGTGCATCAGATCGACGTGTACCAGGGGCAGAGCGGCTCGCCGGTCTGGCGCGGCAGCGATCTGACGGTCGTGGGCGTGATTTCCTTCGAGACGACCCGCAATAACTACACCCGCAGAATCACCTCGAAGGTGCTCCATGAGTTGAATTCGGCCTGCAAGTCGCTGGGTTGCGCTATCAGCCAGCTCGACGCCGCTCCCGAGCCGGAGCCCACCGCGACACCGGCGCCGGAACCGACCCCGACTCCGTCCCCGACCGCGCCGGAGACGCCGCCGCAGGGCGATCTCACCGCGTTCGACCGCACCTACCGGCGCACTGACGACCCGATCAATGCCGGGATGGTGGACCGCACCTGGATCTGGGGACCGGTAATTAGTGACGTGACCGTCGAGCCATACGACGACGCACCGGGCGGCGCGCGCGCAGTGCGCTACCACGAGAAGTCGCGCATGGAGATCACCGCGCCCGACGCCGATTCCAGCGCGCCCTGGTACGTCACCAACGGCCTGCTGGCCCGCGAGCTGGTCACCGGCGAGCTGCAGGCTGGCGACGAGCGCTGGGAGCAGCGCGAGCCAGCCCAGGTGAACGTGGCCGGCGACCCGAACGACCCCGACGCCCCGACCTACGCCAGCTTCCTGGAGCTGCTCGGCGCGCCGCCGGTCGACGTCGGCGCGCCGATCACGGCGACAGTGGATCGCGCCGGCGCCGTTGGCGAGAACCCGGATCTGGCCGCCTACGGCGTGACCGGCGCGCAACTCACGCCGGAGACGAACCACGTCGTCGCGTCGGTGTTCTGGGAGTTCATGAACAGTTCAGGGGTCGTCAACCTGGATGGCGCCTACGTCGTAGACCTCCTTTTCGAGAGCCCCTACTTCGCGACCGGCCTGCCAATCACTGAGGCGTACTGGACGCGCGTCGATGTCGGCGGAACCGAGCGGCTAGTGTTGATTCAGGTGTTCGAGCGCCGGGTGCTGACCTACACGCCCGGCAATCCGCCCGGCTGGGAGGTCGAAGCCGGCAATGTCGGCAGCCACTACCACCAGTGGCGCTACGGGGGTTGACAGCGACACAACTCGGTAGCCTGGCCACGCCGTGACGTTTGGGGCGCTTTCGCCGCGGCGCGCCCGCTGATATGCTGCGTGCACATCGATCGAAGTCGGAACAGGGGAATAGCAAGAGGGGTGGCGCATGGGTGCGCGCAGGGTTCGAGTAGCGCTCGTCTTTGTCCTGCTCGCGATGACATTCGCGAGCGTCGCTGCGGCAGGCGCGGAGGAGCGCTCCCACGACGCCGCTGATCTCAGCGCGTTCAACGTTGACGGTTTCCAGGGCAGGCTCGCGTCCGGCAAGGCGCGCGCGGTCTTCTCGACAGACGCGGAGCGGGCCGCGCTGGAGGCCCGCTGGCGGGCGACCGACGAGTCGCGGGCACCGCAGGTCATCGTCGGGGATGACAGCCGGGCGCAGGTAACCGACACGACGATCTTTCCCTACTCAGCGATCGCCCAGCTCATCGGCATCGACGAGAATATGCCGGACGGCACGTTCGTGAGTTGCACCGGCGCCTTCGTCGGGCCGAACGTGCTCCTGACTGCCGCCCACTGCCTCTGGGACGACGCCGAATGGGGCGGCTGGATCGACGGGCTGCTCGTGATCCCGGGCGCGAACGGCCAGCAGACGCCGTTCGGCGTGCTGAGCCCGGCGGTTCTCTGGATACCGGACGCCTACGTGAGCGACAGTGCGCCGGGGAGCCTCTATGACTACGCGCTGGTGGTGCTGGCCGAGACCGACACCGAAGCGGCTACCGGCAGCTTCGAGATCGGCGTCCTGACGACGGCCGAGCTGACCGACCCGAACTTCAACCCGACGACCGCCGGCTACCCTGGTGACAAGCCCCTCGCCACCCAGTGGGTCAGCAACGAAACCGCGTTCCAGGCGGTCGACGACGGCCGGCTGACGCACACGATTGACTCAATCGTGGGGCAGAGCGGTTCACCAGTCTGGCGCGGTAGCGATTACACCCTCGTCGGCGTGGAATCGACCGAGACCGAGACTGAGAACCACGCCATGCGTCTGGACGTGCCGATCATCTACGAGCTGGTAGCGGCCTGCGAAGATCTCGGCTGCCGGATCAATCACTACCTGACCGACATCCCCGGCGACGGCGGCGCGTACGAGCGCGTCTGGGCGCGCACCGACCTGCCGGTGGCTTCCGGCACGACGGCGCGCACCTGGATGTGGGGTCCGGCGCCGATCACCAGGGTGATGCTGGAGCCCTACGCCGAAGCGCCCAACGGCTTCCGCACCGTGCTCTACCAGGAGAAATTCCGGATGGAAATCACGGCGCCCTCCGGCGATCCCAACTCGGTCTGGTACGTCACCAATGGGCTGGCAACGGTCGAGTTGATGACCGGGCGGCTACAGCTCGGCGACAACACCTTCGAGCAGTATGAGCCGGCCCAGATCAACGTCGCCGGTGACCAGAACGACCCCAACGGGGCGACCTACGCCACCTTCGCGGGGCTGCGCTCGCTGCCGCCCCACGGCGGGGTGCCGCAGGGCTCGGAGCCGGGGCCGGTGATCACCGCGACGGTCGACCGGGCCGGGACGGTGGGCGACGATCCGTCGCTGGCCGGCCACGGTGTGACGGCTGACCACTACGTGCCGGAGACGGGACACCGGGTGGCGTCGGTCTTCTGGCAGTTCATGAACTCCACCGGGACGGTCTGGCAGGGCGGCCAGTATGTCGATGACCTGCTCTTCGAGTCGCCCTTCTTCGCCACCGGCCTGCCGATCACCGAGGCGTACTGGACGACGGTGCAGGTCGGAGGGACGCCGCGCACCGTGCTGGTGCAGGCCTTCGAGCGTCGGGTGCTGACCTACACACCGGGGAACCCCGAGGGCTTCCTCGTCGAAGCCGGTAACGTGGGCGCGCACTACTACCACTGGCGCTACGAGCTGATCCCGCCGCAGCTGCCCGACGCGCCGCCCGGCAATGGCGGCGGTGAGCCGGTCGACCCGCCACCGGCCATCGGGGAATTGATCGCGGAAGCCGATTTCGCTGCCTGGCCGGAACTCGGGACGACCTTCGGCGACGTCGGAGGACCGGTCGGCGATGCCTATCAGATCACCAACCCGCCGACCGGGTTCATGCAGGTCATCCCGGAGAGCCAGTTCGCCGATGGCTACTTCTCGCTGGAGGCGCGCGCGACCCAGACTTCGGCGGCCGGGGCGGCGTGCCTGGTGTATCGGGCGGACGTGAACGATGAGAACCCGCTTTTCAACGACTTCGGCTACTGGTTCTGCCTGTATTACGAAGGTCCGGAACTGGTCGCAGTAGTCGTGGTGTACGAGACATCGGCGGGCATCATTGAACTGGGCGGAGCGGAGTTCTTCGAGCCCTACCCGCAGGCATCCGGATGGCATCAGATCGGCGTCGTCGCCCAGGCCAAGAAGTTCTGGTTCGTAGTCGATGATCAGGTCATCGGCTCGATGACGCACGATCTGGGGCCGGGCAGCGGCCGGGTCGGCATCCTATCGCTGAACCTGGATGACGCCGAGGGCGCGCCGGACGCGACCTTCCAGTTCCGCAACTTACAGATCTACGCGCTGGCGCCCTGAGCGGTTATCGATCCCAAGAAACATGAAAGCGCCTGGCGGATGCTCCGCCGGGCGCTTGCGTGTGAGGAGAGAGTGGTATTAGCTCTGACTCGCCGTGCTGGCCTCGACCTGATGGACCGTGGTGGTCGCGCCGCTGCCGACCGGGATGCGGCGCGGCTTGGCCTCCGGCGCCTTCGGCAGCACCAGCCTCAGCACACCGTCCTCGACGCTCGCGGTGACGTTGTCGACGTCGATCTTGTACGGGAGGCTGAAGCTGCGCTGGAACGAACCAGTCCGCAGTTCACGGGTGTACCAGGACCAGTTGGCCGACTCATCGCTCGGGTACAGCTCCGGGAACTGCCCGGCGATCGTCAGGACCCCGTCGTCAATGGTGATGTCGAGAGAGTCAGCGTGGATGCCCGGGACGAAGGCCTGGACGATCAGCTCCTCGCCGCGATCGTAGATGTCAACCGGCAAGGTCGTCACGCGCGTGCGCGCCGTGCTGCCCAGCATCTCCTGGGCCAAGCGATCCATCTGGTCGAAGAGGTAAGCGAAGTCAGTCATCGGCGAATTGCGTCGCGTCATCATTGCTACCAACCTCCAATCAACACACGAAACCCGTTCGAGAAACGTGCGTTATTTGCAGGTTCGCGGACATCTAGGGTGCCGCGGACGCAGCCGCTTTGCTGCTTCACCGTGACCATATCATATTAGTCGTATCGTGTCAAGTTCATAGACGCAATGCGCCGCATGCCTAACCTCCAGTAGGCCCCTTCTCCGATGGTTCTTGGGCTTCGCGTGGGGGATCCCGCGCCGCTCAGATCGTTCCGGCAGCGCGATGAAAGCGCTGTTGCGTTACCCGGCGATCGCCGCTATTGCCTGGAGCAGATCGGCGATCAGGTCGTCCGGGGATTCGATCCCTATCGAGAAGCGCACCAGGCCAAGGCTGACGCCGATGCGCGCCAGTCCCTCCGCGTCGAGATGGCGGTAGTAGTTGACGGCCGGGATGACGGCGGTCGTCATCAGCCCGCCGAGCGTCTCGGCGATCTGGATCAGGCGCAGCCCGTCGACGACCCGGCGCGCAGACGCCTCGTCGCCGAAATCGACCGACACCAGGCTGCCGTAGCCGTTCCGCAGCATGCGCCGCGCGACGTCGTGGCACGGATCGTCCGGCAGGCCGGGGTAGTGGACGCGCCGGACACCCGGACGGCCCTGAAGCGCCTCGGCGATCCGCAGGGCCGTGGCGCTTGAGCGCAGCAGGCGCACCTCCATCGTCCGCAGCCCGCGCAGCGCCAGCCAGGCGTCAAAGGGGGTGGCGACGGCGCCGGTCAGGATGGCCGTGCGGCGGATGCGCTCGATCAGTTCGCTGGAGCCGAGGACGGCGCCGCTGGTGACGTCGTTGTGGCCGCCGATGAACTTGGTGCCGGAGTGGATCACCAGCTTCGCGCCGTGCGCCAGGGGGTTGAAGTGCAGCGGCGTGGCGAACGTGTTGTCGACGACCAGCGGGACGCCGGCCTCGCCCGCGATCGCGGCCAGCGCCGGGATGTCGTTGGTCAGCAGGGTGGGGTTTGAGATCGTGTCCGCCCAGAGCAGGCGCGGGCGAGGCTCACGCTCGACGGCGACGCGGACGGCGTCGAGATCGCCCAGGTCGACGTAGTCGGTTGCCAGGCCGAAGCGCGACAGTTCGGCGTCCAGCAAAGCCCGGGTGCCACCGTAGGTATTGTGGCCGGCGACGATGCGCGCGCCGCCTTCGGTCATCGCCAGCAGTGTGGCGAGGATGCCGCTGGTGGCGCTGCTGGTAGCCAGCCCGGCTTCCGCGCCCTCCAGCTCGGCCAGCGCCACTTCCAGCGCGCGCGTGTTTGGCAGGCCGTAGCGGCCGTAGATGTAGCCCGCCTGCTCACCGCTGTGAATGGCGTCGATCTGGGCGCTGTCGGCGTAGCGGTAGACCGTCGTCTGGTAAATCGGCGGCGCTAGCGGCGTCGTGGCCGATGGTTCGGCGTGCACCTGATCGCCGGCGTGGACGTAGCGCGTGGCGTCCTGATCGCTCATCGGCAGCGCATGAAGAATGGTGACGGGTTGTCACACGTGGTGTCCGGACACTGGTAGAGTTGCCGGGTTCGCTTCGCCGGGCGAGCGCCGCGACGCCGCGCGGGGGGCAGATCATCGGCGGCGGAGGGGACCCTCAACGGGACCGCGTGCCGGTCGAGTGCCGAGTCACTGGCCTGCCACGCGTGTTTCATGATCGAGCCGTCCCTCTCCTGTAGTCCGTCGAGCCGGCGCGGCTTCGCATGTGACGCCTGAGGCGATGGCAGCATTGTACGCGTGGACATCCGTTTCGGTAGGGCTTGCGCAATGATGACGATCACACGCCATTTCAGGACCCTCTCATGCCTCCTGCTGCTGGGGGCGCTCGCGGCAGCCTGCTCCCGGCCCGGCAGCGGAGCCGACCCGACCGACGCGCCGCCCGGCGAGCAGATGGCCGCCACGACGCCGATCGCCAGCGATGGGCAGAGCAGCGACGAGCCCGCCGACACGGACCCGAACGATCCTCAGCAAGCCCAGCTCCAACAGCCTGGCGCCGGAAGCCTGCTCCCGCACACTCGTGTCATCTCCTATTACGGTCACCCCAGCACGCCGACGATGGGCGTCTTGGGATCGGGCACGATGGAAGAGGTCTACGCCCGGCTCCAGCAGCAGGTCGCCGAGTGGCAGGCGGTCGACCCGAACACGCCGATCAAGCCGGCCTTCGAGATCATCGCCACCGTTGCCCAGCCCGAGCCCGGCCCAGAGGGTACCTACCTGCTCTACACCGGCGACGAGTGGATCGGAGAGTACGTCGACTTCGCGACCGCCCACAACATGCTCGTCATCCTCGACCTGCAGATCGGCCACAACTCGATCGAGAACGAGATCAACCGGGTGCGCCACTGGCTGGCGCTGCCGAACGTGCATGTCGCGCTCGACCCCGAGTTCTCGACCAAGGCCAACGATATCCCGCGCCCCGACCGCGTCCCCGGCGAATTGATCGGCGAGATTAGCGGCTACCAGGTGATGACGGCGGTCGAGATGCTCTCGCAGATCGTCGCCGAGAACAACATCCCAAACAAGATCCTGATCGTCCATCAGTTTGAGGAGGAGATGATCTACGAGAAGCACGTCGTGGAGACGCGCCCGGGCGTCGACATCGTCGTCGACGTGGACGGCTTCGGCGCGCCGGAAACCAAGATCGGCGGCTACCAGGAGTACGTGACTAACGAGCTGATCCAGTACGGTGGCCTCAAGCTGTTCTACGAGCAGGACGTCCCGCTGCTCGACCCGGCGACGATGCTCACGCTCAACCCGCCGCCCTCGGTGGTGATCTACCAGTAATCCGACGTCCGATGGACCCCCACCGGGCCCCGTAGGGACGTGATTGCCATCCGGAAGTCGGATCGGTTCGCGCTAGGATCACCGGGGTGAGGGGAGGAGCGCAGATGGACGTGAGCGCGCGGGCGCGGGAGATCCACCGCGAGGCGATCGTGATCGACGGGCACAGCGACATCCTGCTGCCCGTCGTCGATGGCGTGACGACGCTGACCGAGGAGTGGCCGGAGAGCGAGCGCGAGCGCTGGCGTGCGATCGCGGCCAACCAGCGGGTGACCCACAGCGCGAATTACGGCTACACGCTGGAGGCGCTCGCTCAGTTGACCGCTCCGGCCGGGCAGTACGAGCTACCGCTGCTCGAGCAGGGCGGCGTGACGGCCCAGTGCGTCGCCATCTTCATCCCCGATGAGCGCCTGGGTGACGCTCTGACGATCGCCCTGCGGATGACCGCCGCGCTGCACCGCGCCGTCGAGGAGCACCCGGACCGCTGCCTGCTGGCCACCTCCACGGCCGACATCCGGCGCGCCAAGGAGGAGGGCAAGGTTGCCTACATCCTGACGATGGAGGGCGCCGAGCCGTTCGAGCACAGCCTGGAGCTGATCGAGATCTTCCACCGGCTGGGGCTACGCATGACGACGCTGACACACAGCCGCCGCAACCGCCTGGCCGACGGCACCCAGCTCGGCCGCAAGATGGGCGGGCTGACCAATGCCGGCATCGAGGCCGTCGAGCGGCTGACGCGCGCCGGCATCGTGATCGACCTGGCGCACATCTCCGATACGTCGTTTTGGGACATCATCGAGCGCGTCGACGGGCCGCTGCTGCTCTCGCACACCTCGCTGCTGCAGGTCAACCCCGAGTACCGGGCCGCCTTCGACCACGTCTTCCCGACCTACGGCATGACCAAGGCGCAGGCCATCGCGGCCAAAGGCGGCTTGATCGGCGTCGTCTTCTGGAGCCAGCCGGACAGCGAGACGCTGGTTGACGAGCTTGACGCGATCATCGAGCAGACCGGTCCCGACCACGCCGGGCTTGGCACCGACTTCTACGGTTTCGATAATGTGCCGTCCGACTTGCGCCACATCGGCGAGCTACCCGTGCTGACCGAGACGATGCTGCGTCGAGGATACAGCGAGGAGACGATCCTCAAGATCCTTGGCGGCAACTACCTGAGGATCTTCGATGCCGTCTGGTAGCGCGGCGCGAGCGATCGGCGTCGTCGCCGGCGGGCTGGCGCCGGCCGACCACTGGGCCGCGCTGCTCAAAACCCTGGGAGCCGTAGGGGTTGCGAAGCTCCGCGCCGCGTTCCTGCGCGACGTCTTGGTGGCGGCCGCGATGAACCCGGGCGCGTCGGTCACGCTCTTTCACGCGGCTGGCGAAGCTGAAACGATGGCAGGCCTCGTG
>DATGQR010000032.1:0-2547 GCA_035304105.1 Thermomicrobiales bacterium
TTCGACGAGAAGGGCAACATGGTGCCCTATCTGGCCCAGGAAATCCCGACCGTCGCCAATGGCGGCGTCTCCGAGGACCTGACCTCGGTCACCTGGAAGCTGAGGCCGGGCATCGTCTGGTCGGACGGCACGCCGCTGACCTCGGCCGACGTGGTCTTCACCGCCGAATACTGCATGCATCCGGAAGGCGGCTGCCAGCAGCTCGCCAAGTTCGAAGGCGTGAAGTCGGTCGAGGCCATTGACGATCTCACGGTGAAAATCACCTTCACCGAGCCCAAGCCCTATCCGTACCAGGTCTTTATGGGCGGCCAGTCGCCAATCATCCAGAAGAAGCAGTTCCAGGACTGCCTCGGCGCCAAGGCGCCGGAATGCACGGATGCCAACTTCCATCCGATCGGGACTGGGCCCTTCAGCGTGGTCGACTTCCGTCCCAATGACGTGATCACGCTGGAGGCCAATCCGAACTATCGCGATCCGGACAAGCCGGCTTTCGCGACCGTGACCTTCAAGGGCGGCGGCGACGCCGCGGCCGCGGCACGCGCCGTGCTTGAGACGGGCGAGTTCGACTACGCCTGGAACCTGCAGCTCGCGCCCGACGTGCTCGACGAAATGGCGAAGGGCGGCAAGGGCAAGACCGTCGCGGCATTCGGTTCGCTCGTCGAGCGCATCGAGATGAACATGACCGATGCCGACCCCGCCCTCGGTGAGGAGCGCTCGACCGCCAAGCATCCGCATCCGATCCTCTCCGACATCAAGGTCCGCAAGGCGCTGTCTATGGCGATCGATCGCAACCTGCTCGTGGAGATCGGCTACGGCCAGGCCGGCCGCCCGACCTGCAACCTGGTGCCGGCGCCTGAGCTCTATGCGTCCGACAACACCGAGTGCTTCACGCAGGACATCGAAGGCGCCAAGAAGCTTCTCGAGGAAGCGGGCTGGGTTCCGGGTCCCGACGGAGTCCGCGTCAAGGACGGCCGTCGCCTGAAGCTCCTCTACCAGACCTCGGTGAACGCCGTCCGTCAGGACTTCCAGGCGCTCATCAAGCAGTGGTGGGATGAAATCGGAGTCGAGACCGAACTGAAGACGGTCGATGCATCGGTCTTCTTCGGCGGCGATCCGGGTTCGCCGGACACCTTCCAGAAATTCTACGCCGACGTCGAGATGTACGCGAACAACTTCGACGGCACCGATCCGGAGGCCTATCTCGCGCAACACACCTGCGACAAGGCTCCGCGGCCCGAGACCGGGTGGCTGGGCGAGAACGTCAACCGCTACTGCGACCCCGAATACGACAGGCTCGTCGCCGAGATGGGCCGCACCGCCGACCTCGAGAAGCGTGGCGAGATCGGCCGCAAGCTGAACGAGATGCTGACCAAGGAAAGCTACGTCGTCGTTCCGCTGGTCGATCGCGGTCGCGTCTCGGCTCATTCCAACTCGCTGGGTGGTGTTGTCCTCAACACCTGGGACAGCGAACTCTGGAATGCCGCCGACTGGTATCGCGTGAAGTAAGCTGACGAACGGGCGCGTCCCGGTCCTCCGGGGCGCGCCTCCAGTCGGGCTGGAGGCTTCCGGCATATGCTGACTTACGTCATTCGGCGGCTGCTGCTGGCGATCCCGACGCTTCTCTTCATCAGTCTCGCCATATTCCTGCTGCTCGATCTCGCGCCGGGCGATCCGACCTCGCAGATACCCCTCACTGTTCCGCCGGAGGTAAGGGAGAAGATCAGGCTCGCGCTCGGACTGGGCGAGCCGATTCACGTCCGCTACCTGCTGTGGCTGAAACAGTTTTTCATCAGCGAGCCGCTGCACATCATCGCCAGCATGACGGGCTGGGACATTGCCGGCGGCGCCCAGCGCGTCATCTCCTGGCAGACCCGCTCGCCGGTCGCCGACATCATCGCCCAGCGCCTGCCGCAGACACTGTGGGTCGTCGGCATGTCGTATGTAATCGGCGTGCTTATCGCGGTGCCGATCGGCGTGATCTCGGCCTACAGGCAATACTCGCTGTTCGACCAGATCGGCACGTTCGTTTCGATGATCGGCTTTTCGGTCCCGACGTTCTTCACCGGCGTGCTGATGATCGTCATCTTTTCGGTCAAGCTCGGCTGGTTCCCCTCGATCTACGACACCACGCTGGTCGTCAACTCCTGGCCGAGCTTCGTCGAGCAGGTGCGGCAGATGGTGATGCCGGTGGCGGTGCTGGCCTTGTACAACGCCGCCCAGGTCAGCCGCTACATGCGCGCCTCGATGCTCGACAACCTGGGGCAGGACTACGTGCGCACCGCGCGCGCCAAGGGCATGCGCGAGAAGACCGTGGTGCTGGTCCACGTGCTGCGCAACTCGATGATCCCGGTGGTGACCGTGATCGCACTGGGCGTGCCCTCCATCTTTGCCGGCGCCATCATCACCGAGCAGGTGTTCAAGGTCAACGGCCTGGGCGCATTGCTGATCAACGCGATCCAGGTCAACGACCTGCCGCTGGTACAGACCCTGACCTTCATCTTCGCCGTGCTCATCGTCGCGTTCAACCTGATCGCCGATGTGTTGTAC
>DATGQR010000033.1:0-4004 GCA_035304105.1 Thermomicrobiales bacterium
AAAGAGGCCCCGGGGGTGAGGGGCTTCTACCTTTCCCTGTTGCCTGTTCCCTCTTCCCTACAGGACATTCCGCGGCGAGGCCAGGTCGCCTTCCTCGAAGCGTGAGAAGCGGAAGGCGTGGAGGTCGAGGGAGGGGCGGCCGTCGAGGATCAATTCAGCGAGAAGCTTGCCGGCGATCGGGCCGAAGGCGAAGCCGTGGCCGCTGAAGCCAGTCGCGAAGATGAAGCCGGGCACTTCCTGGGCCTCGCCGATCACCGGCACGGCGTCGGGCGTGGCGTCGATCATGCCCGCCCACATGCGGCGGATCTTCGCCTTTCCGCGTAGCTCCGGGAACAACTCGACGAAGCCCTTGATGCTCTTGACCGCCGTCTCGCGGTCCGGCTCCGGCTCGACGTCGACGGTGTGGGCAAAGGGGTGCTCGCGCGCGTCGCTCCACGGCATGGCGCGCAGGACATCGTCGACCAGGTCGCGGCCGACGCGCAGCCGGAAGATCGAGCGGTTCTTGAGGTAGTTGGGCAGGAACATGCGCGCCTGGCGGAATGACTCCAGCGTGATGTCGTGGATCGAGCTGGCGCCCCCGGCAAGGTAGAAGGCGCCGTCCTTCTTCTGGCGGAAGGCGACGCCCGGCGCCCAGGTGCCGATCGGAGTGATCGGATCGACCGGCGTCGTCTCGGCTACCGTGGCGCGGACGCTGCGCTGGGGCAGCGAGAGACCGGCCAGGCGGGCTAGCTTCGCGGCGTGCGCCCCCGCGGCGTTGATCACGACCGGCGCGAAGATCAGGCCCTTGTCGGTATGCACCCCGCCGATTCGGCCATTGACGAAATCGAAGCCCTCGGCGGTGCAGTAGGTGCGGATATCTGCGCCGAGCTCGCGTGCCGCGTTGGCGAAGGCTTCGGTGGCCTTGTGCGGCTCGGCGTGGCCGTCGATCGGGGTGTACATCCCGGCGGTGAACGGGCCACGGATGCCGGGGATCAGCTCCTCGACCTGCTTGCCGGTCAGCAGCTGCGTCTCGACGCCAAACTCGCGAGCGACCGGCAACCAGTCGCGGAAGCGTTGGGCGCGCTCGCCGTCGCGGGCGATGGCCAGGTTGCCGCCCTGGACCCACTCGATGTCGGCCTCCAGCTCGGCTTCCAGGTTCTGCCAGATGCGGTTGCTCTCGACCATCAGCGGCACCTCGTCGGGGTCGCGCCCCTGGATGCGCACGAAGCCCCAGGCGCGGCTGGACTGCTCCCCTCCGATGCGGCCCTTCTCGACCAGGATCACCTTCGCGTTGCGATTCGCCAGGTAATAGGCCGCCGCGCAGCCGACGATGCCGCCACCGATCACCACCACGTCCGCTTGGTCGAGTTCGATCATCGTTCGCACCTCTCCAGTAAGTGGCTCTTATCGTAGATCGGGATGACTGAGAAACGCGCGTACAGTACCACGCGCTTGCGCATCAGCCCGCGCGGCGCGAACGAGCGTCCAGCGGGCCGCTCCGCGCTATGATCCCGCGGCGAATGGAGATGAGGACAGCGAAAGGGACGATAGGATGGCGATGCGACCGAGCGAGCCGGAGGTGCGGCTGGAGTACCTGTGCGGGGAGGTCATGGAGGATGGGCGCTACGACAAGGCGTTCCTGCCGGTCGGGGCGACGGAGTACCACGGACCACACCTGCCGTACGGCACCGACACGATCGCAGCGGAGGCTATTGCCGAGGCATTCGCCCGGGAGCTGGGCGACGCGCTGGTCCTGCCGCCGATCGCCGTCGGGGTCAGCCACCACCACCTGCCCTGGAAATGGACGCTCTCGCTGCGGCCGGACACCTTGACGCTGGTAATCAAGGACATCGCCGAGTCGCTGCTGCACCACGGCATCAGCAAGCTGGTCGTCGTCACGGCGCACGACGGCAACCCCGGTCCGGCCGAGTCGGCGGCGCGCATCCTCTCACAGGAACGCGACATGAAGGTGGCGATCTTCAGCGGCTGGCAGGACATGGCGGCGCGACTGCTGGCGCCGGAGTGGGAGATCGACGGGGACCACGGCGGGCAGTCGGAGCTCTCGATGGTGCTCTACGCCGCCCCGGAGACGGCCAAGCCGGAGCTGGCCACCGCACAGCCCGAGCAGTTCACCGACCTGCCGCTCTACCTGATCGACACCTTCGACGGCACTGTGCCGCGCGGCTACTCCGGCGACGCAACCAAGGCCAGCGCCGAGCAGGGCGCAGCCATCATCCAGGCGCTGGTCGACACGGTCGTGCCCTTCATCCGCGAGCTGGACGCGCGTGGCTGGAAGCGTGGCACCTGGATGAGCCGCATCGAGGACTAACTGCCGGCCTGCGCGAGCGGCGCGCTCACTTCAATGAGGAAGTCGCGGTCGAACGGCGCCACGCGATAGCTCCAGAGGTAGAGCGCCCGCGAGCCGGCCATCAGTTCGTCATCGTCGCCGCTGATCACCAACACCGGCATGGTCATCCGTGAGATTGGCTCCAACGGGAGGTGGCCTGGCATCGCTTCCAGGAAGGCAGCCAGAGCGGCCGGGTCGTTGGCGAGCATCCGCGCCCGGAACGAGGCGGGCCAGACCGTGCCGTGTGCCTCTCGCCAGGCGACGTACGCGCCCATGCCCTGACCGAGGTAGCGCAGCATCGCGTGGTAGCGGCCCATCATCGCGGGATCGGCCCGAGTGTACGGCTGCGCTCCACCCATGACCATGGACGCGAAGCGCCTGGCCGCGTGAATGCCGAGCGCCCAGCCCATCAGCCCGCCGTGGGAGTAGCCGTAGAAGTGCGCTTGCTCGATCCCCAAATGGTCGAGCACCGCGAGCGCGTCGGCGATCTTGCGGTCGAGTTGGTAGTCGGCCGGACGCCCCGGCTTGTCGCTGCGGCCGTGCCCCCTGGCATCGAACTCGATCACCTGAAAGCGCTCGCGCAGCGGGGCAAGCAGCCCGAAGTCGCGCCAGTCCGTGGAGCTACCGCCGAAGCCGTGGAGCAGCAGGACGGGCGGACCGGAGCCTTCGACGTGGTAGCGGCTGCGGATCAGCATTGCTGGGGTCCTTTCCGGTTGTCACCGTCGGGGGTTGCTGTCCACAGCCTAGAAGCCGGGCGGGGCCGCCACATAGCCCGGGCTGCCTATTCGTCCACGCGCCATCTAAATAGGTAGGCCTACGCAGGGGGACGGCGAGGATTGGGCAAGGTCAAATCATACCCAGCTCGAGCGCTCGTCGCGTGGCCGCCGCGCGCGATCCGACTCCCAGCTTTCTGTAGATCGAGCGTAGGTGCTGGTTGACCGTGCGCGGGCTGATACGCAGCCGCTCGGCGACCTCACGGTCCGTCAGCCCCTCCGCCACCAGCCGCAATACCTCCAGCTCACGCGCTGAGAGCAACCCGGGCGTCGGGCGAGCGGCGAGTTCGGCGCGCATCCGGCGGGCCCGTTCGAGCGCTGGCGTCGCGCCTAACTGATCGGTGATCTCGATCGCCTCGTCCAGACGGCTGCCCGCCTGCCGCCCCTGGCCGGTCGCGACATCGAGTCGCGCGATGGACATCAGGGTCACTGCGCGCTCGAACGGCGCAGCACAGGCGGTGGCCAACTCCAGCGCTGTGGACAGGTGCGCCGCGGCGGCATCGAAGCGGCGCTCGTCGCGGTCGAGCCTGCCGAGGAAGCGATGCGTCTCGAGCAGCGCGAGCGGCTGGCGGGGCGTAGTAGCCAATTCGAGGGCGCGCTCGGCGTGGCGGCGCGCGCCCGCATCGTCGCCCGACTCCCGCTCCAGCCGGGCCCAGAGCAACGCGCCCTCTGCCTGGCCGAGCAAGTACCCACTCCAGTCGAGCCAGCGCTCGTGAGCCTCCAGCCAGCGGCGCGCCTCATTCGGGTCGCCAGCGTCCAGCGCCAGGTGCGCGCCCAGGCGCAGGGCTTCGAGGCTGCGCAGCGGCACGCCGGTGGCGCCCACTTCGGTCTGCGATCCCTGCGGCAACATCAGCCGAACGAGGTCGCTGGCAATCGCGGTGCGGCCGGTATAGCGCGCGTGGGTG
>DATGQR010000034.1:0-11690 GCA_035304105.1 Thermomicrobiales bacterium
GACTATGACGCCAGCGTTGCCGCCCAACTCGAGCACCACCTTCTTGCGACCAGCCCGTGACTTCATGTCCCAGCCCACGTCGGGCGAGCCGGTGAAGCTGAGCAACTTGTACCGGTCGTCGGTCACCAGACGATCGCCGACCTGCCGGTTCATGGGCATGATCGACACCGCCCCCTTGGGCAAGTCGACCTCGTCGATCAGCTCGGCGAAGGTCAGCATCGTGAGCGGGTCGTAGCTCGGCGGCTTGAGGACGATGGTGTTGCCCGAGGCGATTGCCGGCGCGATCTTGTGGAGCGCCAGGTTCAACGGGAAGTTGAACGGCGAGATGCCGGCGATCGGGCCAATCGGCATGCGCCGGGTGACGCCGAAGCGCCCGGCCGACGAGGCCATCAGGTCGAGCGGGATCTGCTCGCCGTGGATGCGCTGGGCTTCCTCGGCGGCGACGCGCAATGTGAACACCCCGCGATCCACCTCGACGCGCGAGTCGTTGATGGGCTTGCCGGCCTCGGCGGTCATCAGCGCGGCGACCTCGTCGCGACGCTCGGCTAGCTTCGCGGAGAGTTGGTATAGGATCTCGGCACGCTTATAGGTCGGCATCTCGCGCATCTGCTTGAACGCCGACTGGGCCGCGCAGGTAGCGTCTTCGAAGTCCTGCTCGCTGGCGTATGAGGTCACGCCGACGGTCTCGCCGTTGTAAGGATTGATGACCTCCAACGGCTCATCCGACGAGCGCCACTCTCCGGCACAGTAGAAGTCGTATTGCTTGGCCATCGCGCTCCCCTTTCCGCCTCGGTTGGGTTTGCAGGTGGACGTCCGCTTAGGAACTCCACCAGTCATCGGTCTGCGAGCCGATCTGGGCCAGTTCGGTCTTGGTGAAGATCAAACCGGAGCGGTCCTGAACGGCAAGCTCGTATTCCTTGCTCATGGCGATGGCGTCGACCGGGCAGACCTGGGCGCACATGCCGCAGTGCAGGCAGCGCCCGGCGCGCAAGATGAACTCGCCGAGCTCGCGGTCGCCCTCCTCCGAAGGCACGACGTGCATCTCCAGGCACGAGGTTGGGCAGATGCGCGCGCAGAGGCCGCAGGCGACGCACAGCGGCTCGCCGGTCTCCGGGTCGCTGCGCAGCGACGGCAGGCCGCGGAAACGGTTAGCCATCTCGCGCTTCTCGTCGGGGTACTCCTGGGTCACCGGCGGGCGCACCAGGCGCTTCATGGTGACGGCAAAGCCCTTGAATTCATCGATAACCATTGGCGTGTCGCCTCCTGGTCAGTGTGTTAGTCGGCAACGACCGATAGCGCGCCGGCATCGAGTCCATTGCCGGGCGCCAGGCGGATCGTGCCTTCGCCGCTGAAGCCGGTCGAGGGCCACTGGATGCCGCTGCGTTCCAGGCGAGGGTAGGTGATGCCGCGGTACGCCGGGACGAAGGCCGAGATTTCGTCGAAGATGCGGGACGGGTTGCTCACGTCGATCGAGTAGCCCAGCCGCTCGGCGATGCCGGCGATATGCCAGCGAGTCGCCTGGGAATCTCCGGCCGGCGGCACGACGAGGCGCACGCGCTGGACGGTGCGATCCATGTTCGTGAAGGTGCCGTCCTTCTCCAGGTACAGGGCCGTCGGCAGGACGATGTCGGCCAGCGCAGTCAACTCGCTTTCGAAACAGTCCTCGACGATCAGCAGCTCGAGCGACTCCAGCGCCTCGAGCAGCTCGGAGTCATAGCGCCGGTTCCAGATCTGGCTCGTGCCGTCGCGGAAGTACCCTTCGCCGTTGGCTGAGAAGTAGGCGTCCTTGACCTCGCCGCGATGGTGCGATTGGGCGGAAATGTAGAGCGCCTTGATCTTTCCGGAGCGGATCGCTTCCGGCAGCTCGGCGATGCCGACGCCAGGCGCCGAGGGCAGTTCGGTCATCTGGGCAAAGCCGTTGAGGCTAGATGCGCCGGTAACCCAGCGTCCGCTCCACGCCTCGGCGATCTGGTCGGCAACGGCGTCGCCAACAGGGCGCTGGCCGGGCAGCAGGCCCGGGTGGCAGCCAACGTCGATGCTGCCCTGCATGTTGGCGGCGTTGCGCATCGCCAGGATGCCGCCGCCCGGCTTGCCAACGACGTCGAAGGTGAGTGCCAGGTTGTGAGCCGCCGCGACCAGTTCGCGGGCCGCCGCCGGGTCCTGGTCGCCGAGCGCGTACCAGACCGTCCCGGCCGGGTAGGCTGCATCGGGCGTGACCACATCCGCACCGCCGGTCGCAAAGACGCGCGCTGAATCTTCGAGCAGGCTGCGGTCGATGCCGGTGCGCTCGACGACCGCGTCGACGTCGACGCCAGCGAACCAGGACTTGTCGGCGCCAGCTGGCAGCAGACCCGCCTGGTCGGCAAGCGCGGCGAGCGCCTTGATGACGTCGGGCTGGTCTTCGGGGCCGGCCTTGAGCCAGCGGTCGGAGCGGTCTCCCAGAGGCGTGCGCTCTGGCGAGATCACGATGATCTCAGCTTCGCGATAGCGCTGCGCCCAGTAGAGCCAGTAGGAAGCCACCGGCGCGACCTTGCCCGGGTCGGGGCCGACGTAGAGCGCGACCGTGGAATCGGTCATCATCTCCTGCATGCCGGCCGGGTTGGCGATCACGCCCAGCGACTCCAGCATCACGGCGTCGATCGCGGCCTGTCTGGCTGGCATGAGGCGGTCGATGTTATTCGAGCCCATCACGCCGCGCGTGAACTGCTGGAGGACGTAGTTGTCTTCGTTGGTGTTGTCCGGCGTCGCCAGGGCTGCGAACGACGAGCCCTGGTAGTGCTTCAGCCGGTCGGCGGCCACATCGAGGGCCGTCTCGATATCGACGTCGCGCAGGACGCCGTTCTCGCGCACCTTGGCGCTCCACAGGCGCGACGGGTCCTGAACGTGCTCGTGGCCCCAGCGGCCTAGCTCGCAGGTGTAGCCGAGGTTGACGCCACGCTGCCAGAGGTGCGTGGAGCGGCGTACGATGCCGCGATTGAACTCAGCGTTGATCGTGCAGCCGACGTCGCACATGCCGCAGATCGTTTCGACCGAGTCGAGCTCCCACGGGTGGTGGCCGAAGTGGCGGTCGGTCAACGCGCCGACCGGGCAGACGGCGATGCACATGCCGCAGTTCGTGCAGGTCGTATCGGCCAGGTCGATACCGTAGGCCGGGGTGACCTCCGCCTCCAGCCCGCGGTTGATGATCTCGATCGCGGTGACGCCGATCATCTCGTTGCAGACGCGCGTGCAGCGCGCACAGATGATGCAACGGTCCCACTTGTAGTCGATGTAGTCGCTGTGGTGGACATACGGCTGCGCCAACTTCGGGCGCCGGTACGGGTTGTTGTCGACGTTGTGGAGATAGGTGTTGTCCTGCAGGTAGCACTCGCCGGACTTGTCGCACGTCGGGCAGTCAAGCGCGTGGTCAATTAGGTACATCTGCAAGATGAACTGGCGCGCCTCGACGACGCGTTCGGAGTGGGTCAGCACCTCCATGCCGTCGCGCACCGGCGTCGCGCAGGACTCGATCAAGCCGCCGCGCGGCCCGAGGATCTCGACCGTGCACAGCCGGCAGGAGCCCCAGGGCCGGAGCAGGGGTTGGAAGCAGAGATTGGGAACCTCGATGCCGGCGGCCTCGGCGGCTTGCAAGATGTAGGTACCGGCCGGCACGGTAACGTCTTGATTATCGATTTTCAGCGTGACAAGCTGCGTTTCTGTCGTAGCTACCATCGCCAGGCTCATGCCCCTTTTCCGTGAGAGCCCTCGCGCAAACGACTTGATTCTACTCGTGCCCTGGTGATCTTGTCGCCTGTACCGGTTTTGGTTCGGGCGCGTGCTATACTCCCGCCCGTTAACCGACCTGGCCACATATAGGGAAGATCAGTGGAGTTTCAGACGATCATCGGGCTCGAGGTTCACGCCCAGGTTCTGACCAATTCTAAGATGTTCAGTGCCTGTCCGGTACCCTCTCCGGATGCGCCACCCAACACCACGGTCGATCCGGTCTCGCTCGGACTACCGGGCACGCTCCCGACGGTCAACCGCGCGGCCGTCGAGAAGACGATCATGACCGGTCTGGCGCTTGGTTGCGAGATTCCGCGCTACACGCGCTTCGATCGCAAGAACTACATGTATCCGGATCTGATGAAGGGCTATCAGATTTCCCAGTATGAGCTGCCACTGGCGATCAACGGCGTGCTCGAGTTCGAGCACGAGGGCGAGCGTCGCCAGGTCGGGATCACGCGGGTGCACCTGGAGGAGGACACCGCCCGGTTGGCGCACGTCAGCGATGGAAACGGCAGCTACAGCCTGGTGGACGTGAACCGCGCTGGCGTGCCGCTGATGGAGATCGTCTCCGAGCCGGATATCACCTCGCCGGCTGAGGCGCGCAGCTACCTGATCGCGCTGCGCCAGATTTTGCGCTACATCGGCGCGTCGACCGGGAACATGGACGAAGGCGCGTTCCGGGTCGATGCCAACATTTCCCAGCGCTCGACCGACGGCTCGATCATTGGGCCGAAGGTCGAGGTCAAGAACATGAACTCATTCCGCTCGGTGGAGCGGGCGCTCGAGTACGAAGTGGAGCGACAGCGCAAGGCGCTGCTCAACGGCGAGACCCTGGTGCAGGAGACGCGGGGTTGGGTCGAGGATCAGCAGATTACGGTGAGCCAGCGCACCAAGGAGTTCGCCGAGGACTACCGCTACTTCCCGGAACCGGACCTGCCGCCCCTGGAGGTGACCGAGTCCTGGGTCACTGAGATCCGCACCGGGATGGCCGAGCTGCCAGCGGCACGGCTGGAGCGCTTCGAGCGCGAGTATGGCCTCTCTCGGGCCGACGCGGCCATTCTGACCGAGGAATCCGAGGTGGCCGACTTCTATGAGGAAGTTACCCGGCTGAGCGGCGGGGAGGCAGGAGAAGCGGCCAAGTGGGTGACCGGCGAGGTATTCGCGCTAGCGCGTGGCGCGGGTGGCTTCGCGGCCCTGAACCTGCAGCCGGAGACGGTTGCCGAGGTGATCCGGCTCGTGGGGGACGGCACGATCACCTTGCGGACGGCGAAGGAGGTCTTTGCCGAGGCGGCGACGAGCGGCCAGTCGCCGGCTGAGATCGTCGAAGCGCGCGGCCTTGCGCAGATCAGCGATGCCGGGCTGATCCAGCAGGTCGCGGCCGAGGTTGTGGCCGACAATCCGGACGCCGTTGCGGACTACAAGGCGGGCCGTAAGCAAGCGATTGGCTTCCTCATTGGCCAGGCCATGAGGAGGTTGCGCGGCGCGGGCAATCCCGACATCGTTCGCGCCGAGCTGACGAGGATACTGGAAAACGAGGATTGAATTTGAGGCGGGCCACACATTTGGCCCGCTTTTCAATTGGGAAGGATTTCGGAACGCATGACTCTCGCGGTAGAATCCCACACCGAAGCCAGCCTCTTTGACGTAGCCGTCGAGCAATTCAATATCGCCGCCGATGTCATCAATCTCAGCGAGAACATGCGCGGGATTCTCTCCCACTGCAACCGGGAGACGATCGTGAACTTCCCGGTTGAGATGGACGATGGCTCGGTCCAGATGTTCACCGGCTATCGCGTGCATCACAACAGTGGACCAGGCCCGACCAAGGGCGGCATTCGTTTCCATCAGGACGTGACGCTCGAAGAAGTCAAGGCCCTGGCGATGTGGATGACCTGGAAGTGCGCGGTCGTCGGCCTGCCCTACGGCGGTGCGAAGGGCGGCGTCCGGGTCAACCCAAAGCTGCTCTCCCAAAACGAGTTGCAGAATCTGACCCGGCGATACACGACCGAAATCTCCGACCTGATCGGTCCGAATCGAGACATCCCGGCCCCGGACGTCAACACCAACCCGCAGATCATGGCCTGGCTGATGGACACCTACTCGATGCACCACGGCTACTCGATCCCCGGCGTGGTGACCGGCAAGCCGATCATGCTGGGCGGCTCCGCCGGGCGTAGCGAGGCCACCGGCCGTGGCTGTGTCTTCGCCATCCAGGACGCCGCGCCGGAGGTAGGCATCGACCTCGAGAACTGCAGCGTGGTCGTGCAGGGCTTCGGAAACGCTGGCTCGGTCTCCGCGCGGCTGCTCTACGAGCTGGGTTCGAAGGTCGTTGGCGTCAGCGATTCGGCCGGCGGCATCTACAACCCGAATGGCCTGGACATCCCGGCCGTGATACAGCACAAGGAATCAAACGGCTCGGTGATGGATTTTCCGGAAGCGGACAACGTGACCAACGAGGAGCTGCTGGAGCTGCCCTGCGACATCCTCTTGCCGGCTGCCCTGGAGGAGCAGATCACCGAGCGCAACGCACCCCGGATCAAGGCGCGCATGATCGCCGAGGCGGCCAACGGTCCGACGACGCCCGGCGCCGACGACATTCTCTACGACCGCGGCATCTTCGTGCTGCCGGATATCTACGCGAACGCCGGCGGCGTGACGGTGTCGTACTTCGAGTGGGTCCAGGCGCTGCAGGCATTCCCCTGGACCGAAGAAGAGGTCAACGAGCGCCTACACCGCATCATGACCAAGGCGTTCCACACGGTGTACGAGGCGGCGAAGAAGTACGGCGTTCACATGCGCACGGCGGCGCTCTGCGTCGCGATCAAGCGCGTGGCGGATTTCACCGAGCTGCGCGGCATCTACCCGTAGGCCGGCAAGGGCGACTGTCAGGATTTCAGTGGACATAAACCTGGGTCCATCTCAGACGCCCACGAGCAGCCGGCGGAGTTCGGACTCGCGCTCGGTGCGGGTGACGGCGATGACGTCGTCGCCCGCCTCAAGGCGCGTCTGGCCGGTCGGGATGATGACGTGCTCGCCACGGTTGATCGCGCTAAACACGCAGTCCGGTGGGAGCCGGATCTCGGACAGCCTGCGTCCGACGACCGGTGAATCGGCGCCGACTTTCAGTTCTACGATCTCGATCTCCTGGTGCTGAAGTGTCAGCAGGCGCGTGAGGCCATCCGGGATGAGGCGCTGCTCGATCAAGTGGAGCAGCACGTTGGTCTGGCTGACGGTGGCGTCGATTCCCAGGCGCTTGAATAGTTGTTCGTTTTTCGGATTGTTCACCCGCGCGATGACGCGCTCGACGTCGAAGCGACGCTTGGCAACCTGGCAGACGATCAGGTTGTCCTCGTCTTCGCCTGTAGTGGCGATGACGACGTCCGCGCGAACCGCTCCGGCCGCTTCCAGCACTGACGCCTCAGCGCCGTCGCCGACCATTACGACGGCGCCCAGGTGCTCGCGGATGGCCTCGGCCTTGGCGGGCTGGCGCTCGATGACCAGCACCTCGAAACCCTGGTCGACGAGGTTCCAGGCCAGGTAGTAGCCGACTTTGCCGCCTCCGACGACGATGACGTACACCGCAGGCTAACTCCTTCGCGCTGGGGGAGTCTCGAGCGCATCCAGTAAGAGATTCGAGATCGTCGTTGTTGGGCAGATCGTGATGATGCCCAGGTTGGCGAAAATTTCGGCGCGTACAGGGTCGTAGACGCGCGCGGCGACGGTTGGGACGCCGAACACCACACGCGCGACCTGGGTGGCCATCAGGTTGGTGTTATCGCGGTTGGTCACGGCTAAGAAGGCGTCCGCGCTCGTGATGTTTGCCGAGCGCAGTACATCTTCGTCGATGCCGGTTCCACGGATCGCGAGTCCGGAAAAGTCTTCATCGAGGCGCGTGAAGGCGTTCGGGTTGATGTCGATGATGGTGACGTCGTCGCCCCGCCGGTCGAGGGCCGAGGCAATGTGCGCGCCAACCCGGCCGCAGCCCACGATCACGACGCGCATCAGGCCTGACCATCGATGGTCGGATGCCAGTCGCAGCGATCCGCGCCGCTGCGGGCTGGCTGGCGCCGGATGAGCACTTCGCAAGGGGCGTTCTTGAGGACGTAGGGTACGGTGTCCCCCACGGTCGGTTGTCCGTGCTTGCGCTGGTTGCGCAGCGCCATCACAATGACGTCCGACCCCTGATTCAGCGCCTCGTCGACGATCGCCGGGCCGGCCGAGCGAGCCTGGAGCAGCTCGGTGGTCACGACCGGCTTGCTGCCATTGAACGCGATGTCGACATGGACGCTGGCGGCGTCGAGGGCGCGCTCGGCGGCCTCGAGCTCGGACGGCAGGTTCGCTTCCAGCGGGTATTCCTGTGCCACTTCGACGACGTAGACCAGGCTGAGTTCCGCTTCTTTCGCGGCCATGATCGAGGCGGCGAGATCGATCGCGTCCTTGTCGCTGCTGCTTCCGGTGATTGGAACGAGCACTCGCTTGTAGGGCAATGCAGGAGCTCCAGTGTTTCAGCGTGGGCTGTCAAACAGTTAGCGACGAATCGATGACGCTAATCATACGCCCAGCGCCAACCTGGTGATCAAGGGGCGGGGTAGTCCGGCCTTATCCATCTGACGCTGAGTCAGCGCCACGTCATACGGCACGCGCCGGAAGGTGACGGTGCGCTCATCAGTGTCATAGATCGCGAAGGCGGCGTCTGGGTTGTTGTCGCGCGGCTGCCCCACCGAACCAGGGTTGATGATGAAGCGCTCTTGCGCGATCGACAGTACCATCCCATCGTGCGGCTGGGCCGGGCCCATGCCCGCTTTCGCCATCGACTCCGAGATGTAGAGCTGGACATGAGTGTGCCCGAGGAAGCAGACCTCGGTGTCAAACAGCTCGAAGTTCTCTTCGGCGATCTTGGCGGTGTAGACGTACTCCCAGATCGGATGACGAGGGCTGGCGTGGACCAGCATCCAGTGCTCCTCGATGACCCGGTTCGGCAGGCTCTCGAGGTAGTGCATGTGCTCAGTCTTGAGCTGGGCGGTGGTCCAGTAGGTGGCAAAGCGGGCCACCGGATTGAATTCGTCGAGCTGCAGGCGGCCGATCGCGGCCCAGTCATGGTTGCCGATCAGCGAGGCACTGGGGTTCATGTTGATGATGAAATCGACGCACTCGCCCGGCTTCGGGCCGTAGCCGACGATATCGCCGAGGTTCCAGACCGCGTCGAATTCTCCGGCCGCTGCGACGACGGTCTCGAGCGCCACCAGGTTTGCGTGGACATCCGAGAGCATCAGGACGCGCATCGGGCCCGCCATCTAGTCATGCGACATGCGTTCAAGCGTCGCGATCCGTTCGTCTCGTCCCGAGGACGGCTGCACCTTCCTGTGGCTATTATCGGCCTTCAGGCGCACGGCTAAAACGGCCACATCACCCGGCGTGACGCCAGCGATGCGGCTGGCCTGCCCCAGGGTGGTCGGCCGCACGGCCATCAGCTTTTCGCGCGCCTCGTTGCGGAGTCCGGGTAGACTGCTGAAATCTAGCCCGCTTGGGATGCGCGCGGACTCCATCGAGCGCACTCGCTCGATTTGCTGGAGTTCCTTCTGGATATAGGCGTCGTACTTCACGCGGATGTCGATCTTCTCCGCAGGGATGCCGTCGGGATCAAGTTCCGCGAAACGACGCGGGTGAATCTTCTGGAGCACTGGAAGCAGCCGGGCGAACGTAACCTCCGGGCGTCGCAGGTATTCTTCGGCGGTCTGGCTGCGGGCAACCGGCGGAAGCCCGGCTTCGGCCAGTTCACTGTCCGTGTTGCGGTTCGGGCTCACGTGGACGCTCTTGAGCCGGGCGATGATATCGTCGATCGTTTCCCGGGCCCGGACGACCATGCGGTAGCGCTCGGCGCTGATCAGGCCGGCCGCGTAGGCCTTCTCGGCGAGCCGGTCGTCGGCGTTGTCGGCGCGCAAGAGCAGGCGATGTTCTGCGCGGGAGGTCAGCATGCGGTATGGCTCGACGAATTCCATCGTCGTCAAATCATCGGCCATGACGCCGATATAGGCTTCGTCACGGCCGAGAGTCAGCGGATCGTCCCCGGCCACGAAACGGGCGGCATTGACGCCAGCGAGCAGTCCTTGCCCGGCGGCTTCCTCATAGCCCGAAGTGCCGTTGACCTGGCCGGCCAGGAACAGGCCGTCCACGCGCTTGGCAGCGAACCAGGGTGTCAGTTCGGTCGGCTCGACGGCGTCGTACTCGACGGCGTATCCCAGCCGCGTGAGGCGCACGTTTTCCAGCGCCGGGATCGTGCGCAGCATCGCGATCTGGACGTCTGCCGGCAATGAGGTGTTGGCGCCCTGGACGTAGACCTCGTTGGTGCGCCAGCCCTCCGGTTCGAGGAACAGCCCGTGAGAGCTCTTGTCCGGGAAGCGCATGACCTTGTCCTCGATAGAGGGGCAATAGCGCGTCCCGGTGCCCTGGATACTGCCGTTGAACATCGGCGACCGGTCGGCGTTGTCGCGAATGAGCTTGTGAGCGTCCTCGTTGGTGTGGACGAGGTAGCAGGGCAGCTGGGTCCGCCAGCCATGCGTCGCGCCGGGGAATGTGTCCAGCGGCGGCAATTCTAGGCGGTCGAGCTGCCCGGCGCGGCCGGCGGCCGAGAACCAGAGCGGCTCATCGGAGCCGGTCTGCAGCTCGGTCTTGCTGAAGTCGATCGTGCGCGCATCGACGCGGGGCGGCGTGCCGGTCTTCAGGCGGCGCAGGCGGATGCCGACGTCGCCGATTGACATCGCCAGGTCACTCGTCGCCGAGTCGCCAGCGCGTCCGCCCGACGAGCGCCACTCCCCGGCGATCATGCTGCCGCGCAGGAAAGTGCCGGCCGTGATGACGGCTGCGCCACAGCGGAAGCGGAATCCGAGCGCGGTGACGACGGCGGTGACGCGCGGTGGCGTGCCGTTCTCGATCTCGACGCGCGTGGCCGCGTCCTGGAGCACGTCCAGGCCCTCCTGGCGCTCCAGGCGCTCCTTCATTGCCATTGAGTACAGCGCCTTGTCCGCCTGGGCGCGCAGCGCCTGGACGGCCGGTCCCTTCGACGTGTTGAGCGTGCGAATTTGAAGCGCCGTGCGTTCGATCGTCTCGCCCATCGCGCCGCCCAGGGCGTCGACTTCGGCAACGATGTGACCCTTGGCCGGCCCGCCGATCGAGGGATTGCAGGGCATGAACCCGATACGGTCCAGATTGGGGGTGAGGACGAGCACTCGTGCACCGACGCGGGCAGCAGCCAGCGCGGCCTCGCAGCCCGCGTGTCCCGCGCCAATAACGATTACGTCGTAATATGGTTCACCATTGTGCGGTCCAAACGTCATAATGACGTGAAGTATAGGACCGTAATCGAGATCGGACCAATGCACCCTGAGCCGATTGGTACTTCAGGACACGCGATCCTCCCCGGCGGATCTATCAACCTTCATATGGGATCTGAGAGGGAAATCTCATGGCCTATAACAGAGCATTCTCGGACGCCGAGATCGTGACGATTGCGGCCGTAGCCGCGGCAGCGCTGGGCGGTATCGTCGTCGGATTGGGGCGCGGACAGGCGAACGTGGCGCAGAGCCCGAGCGGCCCGGAGCGCCTGCGGGAGCTTTCGGCGTCGCGGCTTTCCGGCGCGCTTGAGGCGCTGCCACCGCGTGAAGAGCTGGCTATGCGCGCCCATCACTTTCAGGAGCAAGCAGCTCGCCGGTTGCCGGAAGTATCAGACGTCGATGGACAGGCGCTGCGCGAAGCGCTCGCTTCGCTGGCCGAGAACGTCAAGCACTCGGATCTCGCGCATGAGTTCACGCGAATGATCGAGCAGTTCACCGAGCGTGACGCCGGGCCGAGTGCCGTGCGTGCCGGCAAGCGGGGACTCAGGCCGTTCAGCGATCACGGGCACCGGCGAGGACAAGCCGCAAACC
>DATGQR010000035.1:0-4496 GCA_035304105.1 Thermomicrobiales bacterium
GGGCATCCGACGAGGATCCCCGGACGGGTCAACGTCGCGTCAGTGCGCGGATGTAGCCGACGCACGCGAAGGCGTGCAGCACCGCTCCTGCTCCGCACACAACCTGACCGACGAGGGCGACGACGTCCAGCGCCGGCAGTATCCCCACTCCGATCAACGCGAGTCCGGCCATGAGCACCGCAGTGCGCACCTTTCCCAGAACAGAGACCCCAGGCATCTGCGCTGGACGGACGCACAGGTACGCCACCCCCAGCACCATATCCACCATTGCGATGAGCACAGCGATCCAAAGAGGCAGATGGCCCGAGACGACGAACGCGATGGCGATGGTGGCTACGCCGACACGGTCGGCGAGCGGGTCGAGTATGGCTCCCGTCCGGCTCGTTTGCCCGAGTCTGCGGGCCAGATACCCGTCGACCCAATCACTCGCCCCGAACAGAGCCAGTAAGACCAGCGTGACTACCGGAGCCGCACCATTCGCTAGCAGAAGGGTGATGGGAATCACCAACAGGAGCCGGAGTACCGTGATCGCGTTCGGTATCGTCGCCCAGTCGCGCTGGCCGCGCCGCGCGAGGGGATCATGCGTCATGCGCGGGCCTGAACTCGTCGGCGCTGCACGACCACGGCTATGACGATCGCCGCTGCGGCCACGAGGAGCGATGGGATCGTGTACTTGTCGACGATCTCCAGCAGCACCCGACCGATCATCGCTCCGCCGACGACCCAGAGCGTGGCCCAGATCACTGCGGCAACGGCGCAGATCGCGGCGAAGCGCCGGTAGCGAATCGTGGATGTTCCCGCGGCTGCCGCAACGAGAGTTCGTATGCCGGGCATGAGCCGAGCCACTATGACGACCCAGAACCGGCGGGCGACGAAGTCGCGCGCCGTCATCCATCTGTCCTGCCCGAGGCGTTTGATCAGCTTCGTCTCGCCCAGACGCGGCCCCAGCTTCCGCCCCACGGCGAAGCCGATGTGATCGCCCAGGAACGCTCCAGCTGCCGCGGCCACGACGGCCAGTGCGACATGTACGGGGCTATTCGCGAGAGCGATCGCGGCGAGTACGATCCCCGTCTCGCCGGGAAGGATGGCACCCACACCGAGCGCTGCGTCGATGACGGCGAAGAGGAGCACGCAGACGAGCAGAAGGGTCGCGTGCTCTCCCGCTTGGTCCAGCAACGTCCAGATGAGATCGATCATGACTGCGACGCTATGCGGATGAGAAGGTGCGCCAGAATCAACGATCGGCTGCATTGTCACTGACGATCGTTAGTGCCGCGGGTGTCGAACACCTCATAACATTGGTGGAATGTCCAGCCAATCGCGGAACCGACGTGCCCAGGGTGCACGAACCCGTACCGTGATCGGTGCGATCGTCGCTGTAGCGGCCGGGCTCTCGTCGCGCTGGCTGCTCGTTGACGCCCCGCTGCTCGCGCTGGCAGTCATCGCCGTGGGTGCTGTTGTGCTGATTCTCGCGGCTCCGAGAGTCCGTCTGCTCGTCATCGTCACCTGCGTGATGGTGTCGGCGATCGTCGCGCAGCTTCCGGGATTCACCATCGAGGGCCTCGCTGTGGGCACGGTCGCCGGCCTTCTCACCTCGCTTCTGCTCGCGGGACCGCTGGCGGTCGCTGCGGCACTGCGACAACGGCGTGATTTTCTCCATCGCGGCTGGAGATTAGCCGCGATGGAGGCCGATAGACGATCAAGTGACATCCAGGCCGTGCTCCAGCGCGAGCGGATGTCCCTGGCCGCGGAGATGCATGACGGCCTCGGCCATAGCCTCACCCTGATCGCTGTGCGGCTTGGACAGCTCTCGCTCAATCCGACGCTGGCGCCCGCTGACCGCGCAGCGGTCGCCGAGCTACGGCAGGCGTCGGCGGAGGCGGCAGAGGAACTGGGAATCGCCGTGCGCCTACTTCGCGATCCCGGCGTGGTCGCCCCGGCTCCGACCGCCCGCGCGATCATGGATTCCATCGAGAGCGCACGCTCAGTTGGTATCCCCGTGACGATCGAGCTTCCGGAGGATCTGAGTGGAACTCTGAGCGCAGAAGCGCAGACTGCGGTCGCACGACTTATCCAAGAATCCCTCACCAACGCCGCGAAGCACGCGCCCGGTGAAGAAATCAACATCACGATCCGCGTCACCGACTCCACAATGGTCGCCAAGGTCTCAAATGCGGTGACTGCGCAGGCCGAGGCAGGTTCGCCATCGTCCGGCGGGTTTGGGCTCATCGGAATCCGGCATAGAGCCGCAGTGCTGGGCGGGACGCTGGAGGTACGGCGTTCGCCGGACGTCTTCGCGCTGAAGCTCATGCTGCCGACCGACGCTAAACCTCTCACGTCCAGTAGCGCGACGGATGCGGAGTACATTGTCGCCGCGGAGAGCGAAGCAGCGCAAGGCAGGGCCAAAGCGACGAGGATCGCCATCGCACTGCCGGCGGCGATCCTCGGTGCTGTGCTGGTGGTCATCATCGGATACCTGACGGTGGCCACGATGTTCTCGGTGATGAGTCCGCCCCAGTTTGCGGAGATACAGCCAGGCGATTCTCGCGCGGAGGTCGAGCTCTCGTTGCCTCCGTTCGAGCTCCTCGACGCGCCCCGCGATCAGTTCCCGCCGAGGAGCGGTGAGCAATGCCGATACTACGAATCCGACGTCAGCTTCTTCAATCGTCGAGATGTGCATGTGATCTGCTTCGACGACGACGTCGTCACCCGCACGGGAGTCGTACCCGCGCCATGACCAATATCTCGATTCCGTCCGTACAGCGCATCCGCGTCCTCATCGCGGACGACGACCGGCTCGTCCGCGCCGGCATCGTCGGCATTCTGTCCACCGCTGATGACATCCAGGTTGTCGTCGAGGCGGAGGACGGGCTAGAGGCAACCAAGGCCGCCAGCGCGCACCGCGTCGACGTGGTCCTCCTCGATATCCAGATGCCGCGTCTCGACGGCATCCAGGCGCTGCGCGACATTAAGCGGCATCAGCCTCATCTGCCGGTCGCGATGCTCACCACGTTCTCGGACGATCTACTCATCAGCGACGCTGTGAGCGCCGGGGCGCTCGGATTCCTGCTCAAGTCCGACGATCCGCAACAGCTGATCGGCGGCGTCCGCGCGCTCGCTCAGGGCGGAGGCGCGTTCTCCCCCCGCGTGGCGCGGTGGCTCGCTACGCGAGAACGCACCGAGATGCGCTCGGATCAGCAGAACCAGCGGATCCGCGACCTGCTCACTGCGCGCCAGCTGGAGTTGCTCGCACTGGTCGGGCAGGGACTGTCGAACTCTCAGATCGCCTCTCAGATGCATCTGTCTGAGGGCACTGTCAAGCAGTATCTTTCCGCCCTCTTCACGCTCCTCAACATCGACAACCGTGTCCACGCTGCGGTCCTCGCCTATCGGATCGGGTTGCTGGAGTGATGTGCGACCTATGGGGGGCGGCGCGCGCTGTGCGAAACGTCCTCACGTGCCGAAAACGATCGTTTCCGGCAGGTGCCGGGATAGCTCACTGTGTCAGCCCGGAGAGCTCCGGAACGCGTTCATCTGCGGTGGTTGGCCTCAGGCTGCATATTCGCTCAGCGCTGGCCGTGCGAGTGCGACGGCCGTATTGAGCTCATCGACGCGCTGCGCTCAGTGGTGCGGACCTCCGTAGGTGCTTCTCAAACCCTAGCAAGCCTCTGAGGTCGTTGATTTCCGGTGTTCTCAAGGGATCGAGCATGCCGGTCGGCTGGAACGACTCACGACTGGCGAGCAAACGGTTCCAACATCGCTACGGAGTCAGCCCGAGGAGCTACTGCGACGGCACAGGACAGGGCTGGTCAGCGCTGCCAAAAGTGCTAACTCAGGTGCTAAGGGTCGAGTAGGTAGACGTATCTAGGTGTAGGAGGCCAGGACGTTGTTGACGCGTGCTGGTGTCGCCGAAGCGGGCGGTTCCCCCCGGTGGGCGCCGTGGGGCCGGTGGTAGTTGTAATGCAGGTTCCACGTCTCCAAGGCGCTCGCGCGCTGGGCTTCTGAGATCCAGGTTCTTGCGTAAAGGAATTCTTCGGAGAGGATGCGGTTGTACCGTTCGACCTTCCCGTTGTGCTTGGGCGTGTATGGCTTCGTGCGCCGATGCTCGGCACCGTTCAGCGCCTCGGCGAAGGCTCTGGAGCGGTAGCAAGAGCCGTTGTCAGTGATGATTCGCTCGATCTTCATGATGCCGTGCTGGGTGAACCAGTCGCGCGCTCGATCGAGGAACGCAATAGCAGTTGATGCTTGTTCGTTCTCCAATGCCTCGGTGTAGGCCAGGCGGGTATGTCCGTCGATCGCCGAGTGCAGGTATACGTACCCGGCGCGTGCGCCGCGCGTCTTGGTGCGAGCGACGGCCTTCGCTTCGCTGCTCCCTTTGCCGAAGGCGCGCCAGCCACCACCATTGGGGATACGCCCGGTCTTCTTCACATCGAGGTGCACCATGTGCCCGGGATGCTTGGCTACGATCTTGCGCACCTCGCGGTTGTTCTCCCCGT
>DATGQR010000036.1:0-5482 GCA_035304105.1 Thermomicrobiales bacterium
TCGGCGGCACCTTCGTGGTGATGGGCACGCCGGCCGAGGAGGGCGGCGGCGGCAAGATCAAGATGCTCGACAAGGGCGCCTTCGACGACATCGACGTGGCCTTGATGATCCACCACGGTGGCGACCAGAGCGGCGCGCCGATCGAGTGGCCGGACGGCACCTGCCTGGCCGTCGCCCACGTCGAGTACGAGTTCTTCGGCAAGCCGGCCCACGCCGCCAACGATCCCTACAACGGCGTCAACGCCCTCAACGCCGTCATCAAGCTCTTCACCGGTATCGATGCCCTGCGCCAGCACATCTATATGGAGGACCGCATTCACGGCATCATCACTCACGGCGGCGACGCGGCCAACGTCGTCCCCAAGTACGCCGCGGCGCGCATGTACATCCGCGCGGCCAGCCGCGACCATCTCGAAGACCTGGTCGAGCAGGTTAACAACATCGCCCGCGGCGCAGCCCTGATGACCGGCTGCGAGGTCAAGATCGAAGAGGACAATACCTGCTACGACATGCGCCCCAGCTACGTGATCGGCGCGGCCTATCAGGCCAACGCCGAGGAGGTTGGGCTGTGGGGTTCCGGCGGGCGCAAGGGCCGCGGGATGCACTCGACCGACTTCGGCAATGTCTCCTACAAGGTGCCCTCAGTGACGCTCAGCTTCGCCATCAGCCAGGAGCCGATCCCCGGGCACTCTCAGCAGGTGGTCGACGCCTCCGGCTCGGAATTCGGTTACGAGCAGTTCATCAAGGCCGCTACCGCTCAGGCGCTGACGGCCTTCGACATCCTGACCGACCAGACGCTCTCCCTCAAGGCCTGGGACGAGCACCGCAGCTGGTCCGCCCGCTACGAGCGCAGCTAGCCCGCGGCTGCCAGAGACAACGAAAGCCCGGAGGCGACGCCCCCGGGCTTCGCGTTTCCCCGCTCGCGAGCCGACTACGACTCGTATTCGAGCATCGCCGTCAGGGTGAAGGCATCATTGGTGGCGCTGACCTCGACCGTCCCGGTGCAGACCGTATCCGTCTGACCGGAGTCCTCAGTGTAGGTGAAGCAGAAGTTGTACTGACCCGGCTGGAGCGAGCCGCCCGCTGTGCCGTCCTCACCGATCTGCCAGGTCGCCACGGTCTCTCCGTCGTCGAAGACCTCGACCTCGGACATGGCCACCTGGCTGCCGAGCCCGGCGTTGTCGACCACCAGCGGCGGGACGTCCACGCCAGCCAGATCACCATTCTCGAAGACGAACGTCACGTTGCCGATATTCGCCGGGCCGCCGCTCACCGTCGGCGCGTCCTCACCGACGCCCTCGCCACCGAATGCATTCGCCAGCTCGGCCGCGATCATGCCCGCCGACGCGTTGAAAGCGATCGGGCTGGTTGTGATCGAACCGGCTACCGGGTGGTTGAAAGAGAGCCGGAAGGTGCCACCCGCGGCTCCGCTCGCCGTCAGCATCTGGGTCTCGTCCTGGCCGGACGAGCCTTCGATCACCGTCGAGATCGTCCCGACGACCGTCGCGCCGATCAGCGCCCGGTTGTCGGCCACCATCTCCGGCACATCCATGCCAGCCAGGTCGCCGTTCTCAAAGATAATCAGCATATCGGCCTCATTGAGCAGCGCGTCGGGATCCGATGACTGCGGCTCGACCGCCGGCGTGTCTCCCACAACCCCGTGGTTGTCAAAGGCGCCGAGCATGCGGGCGCGGATCTGATCCGCCGACGCGTTGTACACGATGCCGGTGATGACGATGTCCTCATCGAGGATCGGGTGGTGGAAGGTGAGGCTGATCGACCCGCCGGTGGCGTTGTTCAGCCCTAGCTCCTGGACCTCGTTTACCGTGTCGGATACGCCGTTGTTCAGGGTGACGATCTCGCCACCGACGAAACCGTCGCAGACGCCGGTCTCGCCGACCGGCCGGGCGGCGCCTTCCGGCGCGCCTTCGCCGTCACAGTTGACGAAGGCGTTGATGGTCACGTCGACGGCGGCCGGCGTCGTCGGCGTGGGCGAGGCCGTCGGTGAGGCCGTCGCCGTGGGCGTTGCGGTCGCAGGAGCGGTCGCGGTCGGCGTGGCAGATGGGTCGGGCGTCTCGTAACGCCAGATGTAGTAGTGCAGACCGACGTTGCCGGCCTCGACCCGCCAGCCTTCCTCGTTGCCCGGCGTGTAGGTCAGACAACGCCGCTCGAAGCATTGAATGCCGACGTCCTGTACGACCCCGCCGACTTCCGAGGTGACCCAGTAGAACTCGGTCCGTGGGCGGCCGGTGCCGTAGAAGGGGTTGGGGAAGACCGGCCCCTCGACGAACTGGCCATCGACGTAGATCGTTGCCTGGGCATTCATGAACTCCCAGAAGGGCGCAGCGATGCGGTGATTGGTGACCTCATCGAGGAAATCGGCGCTCACGTTGTAGGCGGCCAATTCCGGCTCGTTGGTCAGCGTGCCGTCCGGATGCAGCCGCTGGGTATAGACCGTGCCGAATTCGACCGGCGGCACCTCGATGAACTCAGCCAGCGTCGCGTAGGTGATTCCCGCCTCGTCAGTTACGTCGCCAGCGACCGGGATGTCGGCCGGGAAGCGGTCGACGAAGTCGTTGTCGCCGATCTGCATCTGCCCGCTCATCAACTCGTTGACCAGCAGGCCGTTCGTGACGTACCAAATGTCGTTGGGATCGGCGTCGGGATAGTTGATCTCCATGCGGCTCTTGTCAAAGTACTGCACCTGGCGCGTGCCGCCTGGCGAGTCCGCATACGGTTCGGTGAGCTCGTTGGAGATGCCCTCCGGCCCCCAGATCCAGGTGTGGACCGCCAGCCCATCGGCGACCGGCCGGTCGTTGCGCTCCCAGACTCGCTGGAAGTGCTCGTTGGACGGCGCGACGGCGCCGGCATTGTTGAAGGCGAGCAGCGCCAGCAGCAGCGAAAAAGCCGTCAGCGCGGCTCCGGCTTGCAGCGATCGTGAACGTGGCATCGCGGATTTGATGGGGTCGAGTAACCCACCCATCATCGTCCTACCCTCCTCTTGCACCCAGACGATTGGGTTAGAAACCGGGAACCCCGCTGCTCCCGGTGGTGCGCGGCCGGCATGGCGCGGCCGCGACGCCAGCAGTTGCGCGCCTGCTCGAGCCGGCCGCGCGGCCCCGGAAGAACCACAAGCGCCACCCCCACTGATAGCGCGACCGAGACCATGACTACTGGCGGTTACCTCACATTACCCGATGTTCGTACATCTGACAACGCCGGATATGGAGATGACGACGGGTAGGGCGCGAAGGCGCAGAAAGCGCGCGAGACCACGGTTCCCCGCTTCGAGCCTGTCGGGCGGGAAGCCGGAGATGAAGTTGAAGCGGGGTCATTCGGGATCGAGGATCGCGTCGATCCAGCGCTGCCAGTTCTGGCGCTCATCGGGCTGGGGCTGCTCGGTTGGAGCGGGCGTCGGCACAGCGGCCTGCTGGCGCGGCACCAGCAGCACAGTCTCGCCCGGTCGGGCCAGGCCCAGATCACGCCGCGCGACGCGCTCGACGTAGCCCGCGTAGGCCGGCGAGTTGAGCATCGCCGCCTGGGTCGCCAGCGCGGCATTCTCCCGGCGGATATCGGCGATGGCCGCGCGCTGGCCGGCGATCTCGGCCTCCAGGCGATTGGCGCGCCAGGCCTGGGTCGCGAAGGTCACCAGGAAATAGACACAGGCGACCAGCAGCACGGCCATCGCAAGCCGCCCGCGGTTCCGTGAGATCAGCTCGTAGATGCCGCCGCGCGCAGCGCTCATGCCAGCTCCGGTGGCGTTCGCCGGTGCCAGTCCGTCGCCTGCTCATAGGCGTGGGCCACCCGCAGGGCCGTCTCCTCATCGAAGGCGGGACCGATCACCTGGATCGAGACGGGCAGATCGTCCGCGAAGCCACAGGGTACGGCAATACCCGGCAATCCGGCCATGTTGGCCGGGATCGTGAAGATGTCCGCCAGGTACATCGCGATCGGGTCCTCGGTGCGCGCGCCGATGTTGAACGCGACCGTCGGCGAGGTCGGCGCGATGATCGCGTCGACCGTCTCGAAGGCGCGGTCGAAGTCCTGCTTGATCAGCGTGCGCACCTTCTGGGCCTTGATGTAGTAGGCGTCGTAGTAGCCAGCCGCCAGGGCATAGGTGCCGAGCATGATGCGTCGCTTGACCTCCGGCCCGAAGCCCTCGCCGCGCGTGCGCAGGTAGCTCTCCAGCACGTCGCCGGCGTCGATGCTCAACCCGTACTTGATGCCGTCGAAGCGCGCCAGGTTGGCGCTGGCCTCGGCCGGCGCGGTGATGTAGTAGGTCGGCAGGGCGTACTTGGCGTACTCCAGCCGCACCGGGACCAGCTCAGCGCCCAGCTCGGCCAGCGTCTGGTAAGCGGCTTCGCAGGCTTCCTTGACGCCCGGCTCCATGCCCTCGGTCTCGCTGAACTCGGTCACGACGCCCAGCTTGAGGCCCTTGATGTCGCCGGTCAGCGCGGCGCGGAAATCCGGCACCTCGCGCGGCGAGGAGGTCGCGTCGCGGGGATCGTGCCCGCTGATGGCTGAGAGCGTGATGGCGGTGTCCTCGACGGTGCGGCTGAAGGGGCCAATCTGGTCAAGCGAGCTGGCGAAGGCGATCAGGCCGTAGCGCGAGACGCGCCCGTAGGTGGGCTTCATCCCGACCACGCCGCAGAACCCCGCCGGCTGGCGGATGCTACCGCCGGTGTCCGAGCCCAGCGCGACGATCGCCTCGCGGGCCGCGACCGCCGCGGCTGAGCCGCCGCTGCTGCCACCCGGCACGCTCTCCGGGTCCCACGGGTTGCGCGTCGTGAAGAAGGCCGAGTTCTCCGTCGAGGAGCCCATCGCGAACTCGTCGGTGTTGGTCTTGCCGACGAAGACTGCCTTCTGCTCGCGCAGCCTGGCGACGACGGTCGCGTCATAGGGCGAGACATAGTTCTCAAGCATCTTCGAGGCGGCCGTCGTCGGCGCGTCGACCGTGCAAAGGATGTCCTTGAGCGCCACCGGGATGCCGGTCATCGGCTGGCTCTCACCAGCGGCGATCGCGGCGTCGGCCTCGCGCGCCATCTCCCGGGCGCGGTCGCTCATCACGGTGATGAAGGCTCGCAGCTTGCCATCGATCGCTTCGATGCGGCTCAGGAAGGCCTCGGTCAATTCGAGCGCGCTGATCTCGCGACGGTCCAGCCGCTCGCGCGCTTCGACCAGTGTCAGTTCGGTCAGTTCCATCATCATCTCCGCCGTTTGCGCTCCGATACCGTCGTCCGTCGGGTGGTCAGGATTGGTCGAGCACGGCGTTGACCTTGATGAACCCGGCCTCGCTGCGTGGCGCGTTCCGGAGCACTTCTTCGACCGGCAATGGCTCGCCGGGCTCGTCGTCGCGCAGGATGTTCTGCAGCTCGATCACTTGCGCGGTCGGCGGGATCGCGTCGGTGTCGACTTCCTGAAGCACTGAAATGTGTTCGAGAATGCTGGAGAGTTGCTCTTGCATGCGCGCGATCTCCTCTTC
>DATGQR010000037.1:0-6481 GCA_035304105.1 Thermomicrobiales bacterium
GGCCGCTGGACGAGACAGGCCGCCACCAACAGTCCGCCGTTGCTGCCGCCGTTGATGACCAGCTTCTCGCTGCTGGTATAGCCCGCGGCGATCAGGTGCTCGCCGCAGGCGATGAAGTCGTCGAAGACATTCTGCTTGTTCTCGAGCATCCCGGCGCGGTGCCACTCTTCGCCGAACTCCCCGCCGCCGCGCAGCACACCCACGGCATACACCCCGCCGCGCTCCATCCAGACCAGCGGCGGCACGCGGAACTCCGGCCCGATCGAGACGTTGAAGCCGCCGTAGGCGTAGAGCAGCGCCGGCGCGGTGCCGTCCAGTTCCAGGTCCTTGCGGTGAGCGACGAATAGCGGCACGCGCGTGCCGTCCTTCGAGGTGGCCGCAATCTGGCGGGTGACGTACTGCTCGGGGTCGAAATCTAGCCCGGCCTCGTGCAGGGCCGTCACCTTGCCGCCGGGCAGGTCAACACGGTAAGGCGTCGAGGGCCGCAGGAACGAGGAAAACGCAACGAACAGTTCGTCCTCGCTCGGAGTGCCCCAGATGGCGTCGAGGCTGAAGAGCGTCTCGCCGGGCGGTGTGACCTGCCCGACGGGCTGCCCCTCGCGGGTGTGGAGCAGCACCTCCTGGCGTGCATCCCGCCGGGCCACGGCGACCAACCGGTCACTGGCAGGGACGACGTACTCGATCGTGCCGTCCTCCAGCTGGGGAATGACTTCGCGCCATTGCTCCGGCTCAGGCTGGTTCAGGTCGATGGCGATGGCGCGGCCGCGAGGAGCGTCGTGCGTGGTGAACAGCAGGAACGAGTCGTCGTCGTTGTCGATGAACAGGTACTCAGCGTCGGCCTCGTCGAGCAGGCGGATGAAGTCGCCGTCGCTCTCAAGCGGGCGGTAGTAGATGCGCGTCTCAACGTCGGTGCCGACCGAGCCGGTCAGGACCAGGAAGCGGCCGTCGTCGGTGACCTCGGCCATAAAGCGCAGTTCCTTGAAGTCCGGCCGCTCGTAGACGATCGGATCTTCCGCCGGGTCGGTGTCCAGCGCGTGCCAGCAGATGCGGCTGTAGTTGTTCTGGTCCTCAGGCGGGACAGCGCCCGGCTCGGGCAGTCGGTTGTAGTAGAAGCCGGAGCCGTCCGGATGCCAGGCGATCACCGGGAACTTGGTCCAGCGGATCTCCTCCGGCAGGTCTTCGCCGGTGTCGACGTTCCGCACGCGGATCGTCTGCCAGTCGCTGCCGGCCTCGGAGGTCGAGTAGGCCAGCCAGTTGCCGTCGCGGCTGGGAGTGGCGACGGAGAGGGCGATCGTGGCGTCATCGCTGAGCGTGTTGGGGTCGATCAGGACTCGCGGTTCGGAGTCCGGGCCGTCTTGAACGCAGTAGACCGGCTGGTTCTGCAGGCCGTCGTTGCGCGAGAAGAAGTAGCGCCCGCCGGCCTTGACCGGGATCGACTGCCGGGGGAAGTTCCAGAGCGCCGTCAGCCGCTCGCGGATCGCCTCGCGGGCTGGCACGCCGGAGAGAAACGCCTGGGTCTGGCGGTTCTGAGCAGCGACCCACTCCGCCACCTCATCGGTCTCCTCCTCTAGCCAGCGATAGGGATCGGCCACCTCGGTGCCGTGGTAGTTCTCGACGACATCGACGGTGCGGGTGACGATCACGACGCTGCTCCCTCTCACTCCAGACGCAGAGACCCCCGGGATGATACCCGAAGGTCTCCGCGCGGTTGGCTCCGGCCGCGCTGCGGCTCAGGTGCGGTCGACGATGACCGTGAAGTAGCCGCCCGGCCAGGCGCAAGCCAGATTGATGTCGCAGGCCCCGACCTGGGCGAAGAGTATGGTCTGCGCGCCGTCCGGCGCGAGCCAGTTCGGGATCTCCATAGTGTGGCTCGTTACCGTCGGGCCGAGGACCTCGGACCTGTACAAGTCGCCGGTTTCCCACTTGCAGTGGCCGCCGGTGTTGGCGCTGATCAAGCAGATGATGTAGCGCTCGGCCCCGGCGGAGGGCAGCCAGGTGAAGGTCAGGCGCGCCGGATTGTTCGGGTCGGCCGTCACGCCGGTGAGCGACACCGGCTCCAGGTCGGCCTCGGGGGTGCGGTCCACGTAGATGGTGCGCACCTGCTGGCTCCAGACGCAGTTGAGCGCGGCGTCGCAGGCGGCGACCGTCCAGCGCAGCTCGGTGACCCGGCCGTCAGGTGCCAGCCACACCGGAATCGTCAGCACATAGCTATCGACCGTCGAACCGAGCAGCGCCGACTTGAGGTAGTCGCCGGTCTCCTGCTCGCAGATCCCGCTCGGCCCATAGATGCAGACGATGTAGCGCTCCGCGCCCGGGGCCAGATCCCAGGTGAATGTATAGCGACCAGGGTCGGTTGTATCGGGCGTCGCATAGCGCAGGTTCGGCGCCGTAAGCGGAGCCGTCAGGTCGACCGTCAGCAGGCGTCGCTCGTCCGAGTCCAGGCAGTTGTAGGCGTCCGTCTCGCAGGCCGACACCGTCCAGTACAGGTCTAGCCGGCTCCCGTCCGGGACCAGCTGCTCAGGCAGTTCTCGGATGATGCTGCCGGTAGCGAGCGTATCCGCGCCCGACATCCAGAGGGCGTATCCATCCTGCGGATCGAGATCGAAGTCGCAGGGGAGGTCACCGATGGGGAGCTTGAAGAGGCAGAGGACCATGCCGTTGACGCCCGATACCGGCTCCCACACGAACTCGATCTCGCGGTCGTAGGAGACGTAGCCCGCGGCGGGGCTGATCAGCGCCGGCCCGGCCGGCTCGTCCTCCGGGTAGGGCACGTCGACGCAGAAGTCATCGGTTGGCCGCGATTCGCCGTGCGCGTTGAAGGCCGTCATGACGTAGCAATAATGCCCGCCATGCTCGACGTCGGTGTCTTCGAGATAGCGGTAAAGCGCCTCGGCCTCGTCCACGAGCCGGTAGCCGCTGTCGCCCCGCCGGTAGAGGCGGAAGCCCTCCGGGTAACCGCCGCTTTGAGCCACATCGAAGTAGACGAGGACGAACGGCTCTCCTGCATTGCCAGGGTGGCCCAGGGCGTCGGTGACGCGCGGCGTGCCCGGCGCCTCGTCTCCCGGTTCGGGATCGCCGGGCGGCGGGACTCCCGGAGGCCCCGGCGGCGGGGTCGCGGGCGGCTCGCCTGGCGGCATCTGGCCGGGGTCTTCGTCCGCCCCGTAGCGCCACTCGTAGTAATGGATACCGACGTTGCCCGCCTCGACCTGCCAGCCTTCGGGGTTGGCGGGGTTGTAGGTCAGGCAGCGGCGCTCGAAGCACTGCATCAGGACGTCGACCGGCGTGCCGGCGACCAGCACTTCGGACCAGTACGCCTCGCTGATCGGCCGGCCCGTGCCGAAGAGCGGGTCGGCGAAGAGCAGGTCATCGTCGAACTGCCCGTCCCAGTAGACCGCCCCGGCCGAGTTCATGAAGTCCCAGAAGGGCGCGGCGATCGAGTGCCCGGTGACCTCGTCGTAGTGCGCCGCCAGGATGCCCCGCGAGAGGAGATCGGAGTCGCTGGTGACCTGGCCGGAGCGGCTCAGGCGCTCGATGTAGGCCTCGCCGACCGGCGTGGCCGGCGCGTCGAGCACCGCGCCGAAGGTCGCGTAGGTCGGGCCGCCAGCGTCACCCCGGTCGCCCGCCACCGGCACCTCGGCGGGCAGACGATCCTCGAAGAGGTTGTCGCCAAGCTGCATCCGCCCGGTGATCAGCTCGACGACCAGCAGACCATTGGTGACGTACCAGATCGAGTTGGGATCACCATCCGGATGGGTCAACTCCATGCGGCTCTTGTCGAAGTACTGCACGTCGCGCGCGCCGCCGGGCGATTCCGCGTAGGCCTCGCTCAGGATGGCGCTCCGACCCTCCGGGCCCCAGATCCAGGTGCGGTCGACGAGCAGGTCAGCGACCGGCTTGTCGGTGCGCTGCCAGACGGCGTTGAAATGCGCGTTGCCGGGCGGGGCCGCGGCGGCCGTCCCGGCGAACAGGGGAGATGCAAGCGTCGTGAGGGTCGCAACGGTCGCGAAGATGCCGATCAGACGTTTCATCGTCCGACTCCCTTCAGTCCTTCCATACCGGGGAGCCGCCCGGCAACGCCTCCTGAACGCGATGCTAGGAGCCGGTTGCGCTGCGCGTTGTATCGCCGGCTACAGCCCGCCTGTCGGCGATGCGTCGCTTGCCCTGCGTTCTCCGCAGCCGACATCCAGGCCGAGCGGCCATACGCTGCGATCGAATTGATCGCCGCTCGGCGGCGAGCACTGAAGACGCAAGCGCGAGGAGCGCTGAGAAAGGGACTCTCGATGACGATGCGAACGGGAACGACTGCCGGCGCGATGCGGGGATGGCTGCGGCCACTTGCGCTCGGGCTACTGGCCCTGGCGGCGATGACGGGCGTGAGCGGGACGCTGGAGGCGGCTGCCGGGCAACCGGTCGCCATCCCCTCCTGCCGGGGCATAGCCGCGACGATCGTCGGCACCAACGGCGACGACGTAGTGACCGGCACGCCTGGGCCGGACGTGATTCAGACATACGGCGGCAACGACCGCATCAACGGCGCCGGAGGCGACGACCTGATTTGCGCTGGAGCCGGCAACGACAACGTCTCCGGCAGCTGGGGGATGGACATCATTTACGGCGAAGATGGCAACGACGTGCTGCGCGGGGACGACGATGACGACACCCTGTACGGCGGCGCCGGCATCGACAACCTCTTCGGCGACGGGGGCATGGACCACCTCTTCGGCGATGACGACCGCGACGTCATGCGCGGCGGCGACGACGATGACGCCATGTGGGGATCGGAGGGCGACGACATCATGTTCGGCGGAGAAGGCACCGACCACCTCCTGGCCGGCCCGGGAAATGACTACGCCTACGGCGGCCCAGGCGAGGATGCGACCTATGCCGGCACGGGCGACGATGAGATCTTCGATGACGAGGGCGCCTGGAACATCATGGCGTGTGACGGCGGCACCGACCATGCCGGCGGCATCGGTTACTTCGACTTCGGCATGAGCAACGTCTTCCACAACTGCGAGTGGGACATCGACGCTCCCACCTTCCTCCCGTACTAGGCGGCAGACCGCCCGACGAGGGACCGAGACCCCGTGGCATCTCGCCGCGGGGTCTTACTATGTCAGGGCGCAGCGCCTGCGCGACCACGCTTACAGGAATGGCGATGCCAGGTAGAACGCGGTTGCGAGCAGGCGATCCTGCAGCCCCTCGATGCCGGTTGCGGGAACTGAAGCCGCGATGTCGGGATCGAACAGCTCATCGGCGAACTCGCGGGCCAGTTCCGGAGAGCGGATACTGACGTCCAGCTCGAAGAAGCGCCGCAGGCTCCAGGTCTCCAGGTTGCAGGAGCCGACCAGCACATGCTCGCCGTCCCGGATGAACGCCTTGGCATGGGCGACGGCGGGATAGGTCCAGAGCTCGACGCCGGCGCCAGTCAACGCCTCGTGGTGGTAGAGCCGGACGTAGCCGGTCGTCCAGGTGCGGTGGTTCGGCGGCGCGACGATCCGCACCCGCACGCCGCGCCACGCCGCATCGATCAGGCGCTCGAAGATCACCGGATGCGAGATGTAGGGGTTCATGATGTCCAGCGTGCGCTCGGCGCGCTCGATGTGCCGTAGGATCGCCCGCGAGATCGGTCGGTAGCTGCCCGGCGCGTTCTGCAGCGTCAACGCGGGCACGTCGCCCTCTTCTGGCTCCGGGTAGAGACAGGCGATCTCGCTCAGGCCATACTCACCACCGTGCCAGCGGTAGCTCGCCAGGAAGACCGTCTGGAGCTGGTGGACGATCGGCCCCTCCATGCGCACGAATAGGTCGTGATGGCGCCCGTCCTCGAAGCGGTCCTCGATCCCGGCCGTGCCGACCCAGCCGACCCTCCCGTCGATCACGAAGAACTTGCGGTGATCGACGGCGAACAGGTTCTCCAGGTTCAAGCGCTTGCCCGTCTCGGCCCCCAGCGGGCCGAGCGCCACGCGCAGGTCGAACGGGCGGTTGACGTAGACCTCGACGCCGGACGCCGCCAGATCGGCGAACAGCTCGCGCGACTCGCCATCCGGACGGCTGCCGCGCGCGTCCACGATCAACCTCACCGGCAAACCGGCAGCGGCTTTTTCCTTGAGCACCTTCGTGAAGCGGTCGGCGACGACCCCGGGCCGGATGCCGAACTCGTTGATGTGAATCGACGAGGTCGCGGCTCGCAGATCGTCGAGCATGGGCGGGTAGAATTCCGCCCCCTCGACGAACAGCGCTGGCGCGGCTGCCCGGGTGGGCTCGAAGCCGATCGCCAGATCCGGCCGGCCCACGCGTGTCTTCTGGGCCAGATGGCGCGCATAGCCCGCCTCGTCACCCACCCGGATCCTGATCGGCATGTCCCACCCTTCGCCAGCGCCTACACCCATCCCTGATTATCGTGGACTGGCGCGCCGCTGGACAGGCTCACCGGCGGCGGCTATCTTCGGCGCCAACGCAACGCAAGGAAAGGAACCATCGA
>DATGQR010000038.1:0-2683 GCA_035304105.1 Thermomicrobiales bacterium
GATGCGCTACGAGTACGACGCCGCCGGCCGCCTCGTCCGTACCACCGACCCTCACGGCAACCAGATCACTGTCACCTACGACATCTTCGGGCGCAAGATCGCCATCTCCGACCCGGACAAGGGCGATTTCACGTACGAATACAACGCCTTCGGCGAACTGGTACGGCAGACGGACGCGAAGGGGGAGTCGACGATCATGGAATACGATGCCCTTGGCAGGATGACCTCGCGCGTGGACGCGAACGGGGAGACGACGTGGACCTACGATACCGCCGCGAACGGCATCGGCCGACTTGACACCGTCGTGCAGGATTCCGGGTACTCGCGCAGCCATGCCTGGGACGACCTCGGCCGTGCGACCGGCGAGATCGTGGTGATCGACGGTCGCAGCTTCACCACGGAGTACCGCTACCAGGGAACCTCTCCGCGCATCGATCACGTCATCCATCCATCCGGCCTCGTGGTGCGGCATCGCTACGGTCTCTACGGCCATCCGCTCGACATCAGGAGCGACGGGCTGGTCGAACTTCAAGACTACCAGGCCCAGGTCGCGCTCTTGTCGCAGCTCGAGGACGACGTCAACGACCTGTACGACCAGCTCGAGCCCCTGTGGCAGGACCATCGCGCCCACGCGGACGGACTGATCGCGGCGGCAAAGCCGCACTGGGACGAGGCGAAGCGACAGTCGGACGAGGCGAACCAGTGGATCGAGAAGGCCAATGCGTCGCTCAACCAGGCGCGTGCGGATTTCAGCAGCGCCGTCCACTTTCAGCAAATGTTCGAAAAGTACGACCACCAGTCGAAGGTCTACGCACACTCCTATGCCAACCATATGGAGCGATGTGAGGACCCGGGTCTGAGCTCCGCCCAGATCGAGTTTCACTGCGTGGAGGCGACGAAGCAGCAGATCAACGGGCAGAACGCCCATGCCCTGGCGGTCAAGTACGCCCAGCACCGCGACGCCTACGACCAGCGCGCCCGGGACTACGAGAGCCGGGCCGTCGAGTATTTCGGTAATGCCGAAACAGCGATCAACGCCGCCAACAGCGCCGAGCGGGCGGCGAACGACTTGTATGGCCAGGCGAAGGTGCATATCGAGGCCCTCGATGACATCGCCCGGCAGTTCACCGAGGCCGAGGCCGCCGTGACCCAGGCCGCCGACAAGGCCGAGGCGCTGCTTGCCGACTACAACGGCGCCTCCACGTTGCACTGGGAGGCCGAACGCATCAACGCCCGCGGCAGCATCGAGCGCTTCTCCCAGGGTAACGGCGTAGTCACCGAGATTAGTCACTTCTCCGATACCGGGATGATCTCTAGCATCCGCGCCACCGGCGATCCCGCCGTCGCCGCGCCGCTGGCCGCCGACGAGATGCAGGCCTACCTGGACCGGTTGGACGGTCTGATCGCCGATTACGGCCAGGCGATCGTCGGCTACGATAACCTGGCGGCCAACTGGCTGGCCGATCAGGGGGCGTCCGGGCACAAGGCCGTCCTAGCTCGGGAGCAGGCGGAGAGTCACCGCGCAGCCGGGCGCAGCGCCTATGCCACCATCGCCGACGCCGAGGCGATCCAGCACGATATCGACGCGGCCATCCACGGTACCCGCGCCCAGCTGAACAACGGACTGGGAGCCATCTACCAGCAGACCGTCGACGGCGCCGGTGTGCTGGTCCTCGAATATGCCGACCAGGTCGGCATTCCCGGCCAGGGACGGGCGCTGGAGGCGAAGTACCATCACCTGCTGACACTGCATCACCGAGCCATCCGGGATCTTTACGCCTCGCTCGCCGTCGCATTCAACGATCTCATGACGGCTTCCGGCCAGCTGACCGATCGCCCGACAGCCGAGCTGGAAGGGTTCGGGGACTTGGCCGCCCACAGTCAGCATCTCGCCGAGCTCAGCCAGCTGCGGCAGGAAGCTTGGGCGGCCCAGGCCATCTCCGCGCTCGACAGCGGGGCGCCGTCCGCCACGCCGCTGGAGCGCAGGAGCCTGACCTTCGACGCCGCCGTGCTTGAGCGGCAAGGCGCGCTGTTCGAGCAGCGCTCCGACGTTACCGGCCTGCTCGGCAACGTCGCCGGGACGCTCAATGAATCGCTGGCCGCTCACGGCCTCGCCGCCGGCAGGCTCACCGACGCCGCCGCTTACTTCGGCCGCACTGCGGCGATGAGCGCGCGCGCCGAGCAGGACCGGCGGCTGGCTGCCGCCTACAAGAGGCGCGGCGCCGCCATCCTGGCCGAGCTCGACGTCCTGGAGGGCGAGGGCGATCCGGGCGAGGAGGGCACCGTACCCGCCGACAATCCCTTCGCCGCCCTGGTGGTCCAGCACGGCACCCAGGCGGGCCTGTACCTCGCCATGGCCGAGCCGGGTTACTGGGAGGGTCTGTACGCCGCCATGGCGAACCGCCTCGGGGACGTCGCCGGGTACTACGACGATCAGGCTGCGGAGAACGCCGCGCTGGCCGACGAGCACGCATTGCGGGCGCAGATGGCGGAGAACGCCGCGAGCCACCAGGTGAAGGTCGGCGACAACGGGGAGATCATGCACGAGACCTACACCTACGACATTCTCGGCCGTCTCGACGCCCGCCACGACCACGCGGTCGAGCTGTCGGAGAGCTACCAGTACGACGTCCTCGGCCGCATCACCCGAAGCCAGGTGAGCGGATCCGGGGCCGAGCTCTAC
>DATGQR010000039.1:0-3697 GCA_035304105.1 Thermomicrobiales bacterium
ACCTGGTTGCGGCTGCGCGGGTCGAGCCCGGTCGTCGGCTCATCGAGGAAGAGCACGTCCGGGGTGACAACGATGCTGGCGGCGATGTCCAGCCTCCGGCGCATGCCGCCGGAGTAGGTCTTGACCAGCCGGGAGCCGGCCTCGGCGATGTCGAAGGCCTGCAGCAGCTCATCGGCGCGCGCCTTTGCCTCGCCCCGCCCGAGCCCGAGAAGCCATCCGAGCAGGATCAGGTTCTCGCGCCCGGTCAGGTCCTCGTCGACCGAGGCGAATTGCCCGGTCAGGCTGACCTTCCCGCGCACCTCGTTCGCCTGGCCGACCACGTCGTAGCCGAGTACCCTGGCGCTGCCCGCGCTGGGCGGGATCAAGGTGGCCAGCATGCGGATGGTGGTCGTCTTCCCGGCGCCGTTCGGCCCCAGCACCCCGTACACCATGCCCGCCGGAACGGCGAGGTCGACGCCATCGACCGCGCGCGTCTCGCCAAAGGTCTTGACGAGGCCGCTCGCCTCGATGGCTAACTCGGAGTGCATGCTCATGCGCTCGCTCCAATCAGGTCTGACGTCAGCGTCTCGCGACTGCGTCGTCTCCAGTCACCGGCGATCGCGCCCCGCAGGCCGAATTCGCCGGCTACGCCTATCATCGTGTCCCGTCCCCGGTCCGGCATCGCAAGCGCCGCGCAGCGCGAACGGCGGCGCGGAATGCGAAAAATGCCGTAGCTGTGCATGAGGCGAGGATCAGGACGGCCGGTCAACATCATCGTTGGCCTTTCGGTTCTTGCGGCGCCATTGCCGCGCTGCTACGCGAGTGCATCAATAATAGAACGTGTGTTCTGGGCGGCGCATGTGTCAAAGGTTGAAATCCGGGTTGAAATTCTGCGCTTGCCCCTGCCCTTCAGGGCCACGATCGCGGGCGGTGCTGTCACCAGCACCCGCCACGCCGCCTTCCGTCGCCGTGTTGGCCACTCTACGGGCGGCCAGCGCTTCCAGACATGGCTTGCGCGGCCGGGCCGGCGCGGCGGGCGGTTGGTGGCTTCTGGCCTGGGACCTGGTGTCGGGTTTGCTCATCGCTAGCGTCCTTCCTTGCGGGCGTCGTCCGGGTGGACGAGCCGTTCGATGCCGTCGGTGCATGGTTGTGGCGCTCTCACCGGCGTGCTCACGTGGGGCGCGCGAACCGGGGGGCCGGGAGTTGGTGCTCTGGGAGAGGTGCGCTCCCGCCGGGTCTGGCGAGCCGGCGGGAGCGAGACGCTTGCAAGGTGGGCACACATTGCCGCTAGACGCCGCTCGGCGTTGAGTCTCCGAAGCCGCGCCGGACCCGCCTCGCTGGGGATCCGGCGCGCGGTGGCCGGTGTTGACATCGTCGTCAGCCTTTCCGCGTCTCGATTGTCTGTCGGGAGCGGCCTCAGCCTTCACCGTCCCCTTGCCGGGTATCGGGCACGGGGTAGCAGGCGACCATCAGCCGGTAGATCTGCGCGTCCCGGTCGGAGCCAGAGGCCGCGCCATACCGCTCGGCGATGCGCTGCACCGCGTCCCGCAAGTCGTTGAGAAAGGCGGCCCGGCGCCCGCCATCCTCCAGCCGGATCTCGGCCGAGAGGCCGAGCGACGGCGTCTCCCCGCCGTCGCGTCGCGCGAGTTTGCCGATGTCGGCCAGGAGCTGTGCGGCGATGCCGGGGATGTCGCCCTGGCTGAGCTGATCGTGCGCGGCATCTTCCCCGCCGGCCGCGCCGATCAGGAGTGGCGACACCCAGTAGCTCCGCGCCGCGGCCTGGTAGAGCCCTTCGAGGATCCCTCCCACGCGGCGCTCGCTGACCTTTTCGACCAGGTCGGCCTTCTCGAGCACCTTGACGTGGTAGTAGATCTTCTGAGGCGTCTCGCCCAGTTCCTGCCCGAGCTCGGTGCAGGTGCGCGGCTCGATCATGCGGCGCAGCAGCTCGACGCGCAGCGGCTTGAGCAGCGCCCCGGCCCGCGCGACGTCGTCGATGTACAGCGCCTCGCGCATGATCCGCCTCTCATCGTACAAACTGGTCGGATTGTACAAATGAATTTGTACATGTCAAGGAGTCGCTGGCCTCTCGTGCCTGCTTGTCACCCTTCCTCGCCGATTTCGGTATTACACCGCATACGTACGCAGGTTGCAAGGGCCATCGTGTGTCCGTAGACGCCTTTGTACGATGAGAGGCGAAGCATGCGCCAGGCGCTGTACATCTCGCTCGTCGCGCTATCGTATGCGCCGAGAGAAAGGAACAGAGAGCATGGATACGGGACTGAGTGGAAAGGTGGCCGTCGTCACGGCGGCGAGCGCGGGCTTGGGCAAGGCGGTCGCTACGGCCTTCGGCGCGGAGGGCGCCAACGTCGTCATGTGCAGCCGTAGCCAGGAGCGAGTCGAGGCGGCCGCGGCCGACGTGCGCGACCGGGGCGCCGACGTGCTGGCGCTGGAGGCGGACGTGACCAGGCCGGAGGACATCGAGCGGCTCTTTAGCGCGGCCGTCGAGCGCTTCGGCGGCGTCGATGTGCTGGTGACCAACGCCGGCGGCCCTCCGGCCGGGACGTTCGACCGCTTCGATGACGATGACTGGCAGCGCGCCTTCGAGTTGACCCTGATGAGCGCCGTCCGGCTGATTCGCCGGGCGATCCCCGAGATGCGGGCGCGCGGTGGCGGCTCGATCGTCGTGATGACCTCCTCCTCGATCAAGCAGCCGATCCCCAACCTGTTGCTCTCCAACGTCATGCGGGCAGGCGTGGCCGCCCTGGCCAAGACGCTGGCCGATGAGCTGGCCGGCGACAACATCCGCGTCAACACGCTCGTGCCCGGCCGGATCGCCACACAGCGCATCGAGGAGCTGGACCGCGCCAACGCCGAGCGCCAGGGCGTCGATGTGGAGACCGTCACCCGCCAACAGCTGGCCAGTATCCCGATGGGCCGCTACGGCGACCCGGCCGAATTCGCCGCCGGGGCCGTGTTCCTGGCTTCCGACGCGGCCAGCTACATCACCGGCGCCACCCTCCAGGTCGACGGCGGCATGATCCGGTCACTGTGGTAGGCATACATGGAAATTACGAGCTGATCGGTAGGCAGGCCTGCGGTTCGGCACCGCGCCGCTCCAGCCACTCGTCGCGCAGGATGCTCATCTGGATGGCGTCGTGGTACTGGCCGTCCCAGTAGAGGGCGGCGCGGGTCACGCCCTCGCGCACGAAGCCGGCGCGCTCGTAAACGTGGATGGCGCGCGGGTTGAAGGCGAAGACGCCCAGGCCGATGCGGTTGATCGGCAGGTGCTCGAAGACGTAGTCGACGATCATGCGGGTGGCCTCGCTGCCGAGCCCGCGGTTGCGCCCGTTCGGGCCGATGGCGATCCGGAAGTTGCAGCTGTGGTTGTCCGGGTCCCAGTCGTTGATCACCACTTCTCCGACCCACTCGCCGCTGGCACGGTCGATGATCGAGAGATCCAGCCTGTCGTCGGCTTCCCGGCGCGACGCGCACCAGGCCTCTATCTGCTCGCGGGTGAACTCCTGGTGCGTGCCGGTCAGCCGCTGCGCCTCCTCGTCGTCCAGCGAGGAGTACATCGGCCCGGCGTCCGCGGCTTCCATCGGCCGCAGGATCACCCGCTCGCCGGTCAGCGTTGGTTTGTCCGCGAAGGTCGTTCCGGTTGGCGTCATTGCCCCGTCCCGTCGTTCATCGTCCGGATGTAGCCGGTGAAGTGTACGGG
>DATGQR010000040.1:0-9815 GCA_035304105.1 Thermomicrobiales bacterium
TCCAAACGAGTAAGCGAATGGGACAAGGGGCCTGCCCTTTCAAATACGAAAGCTGCCGCTTGCTGGTGTGGACAAGATATCAGAGATTCAGTGTATGGTATACCATTGGAGCCGTCAATTTCCCGAGGAGGCCTGATGGGTGCGTCAACGAGCCGGAAGCTACCCAGCGGTTGCGTCTTCCAACGGCTTGACCCATGGCCGAACGAGCCGCGCCGGCAGCGCAGCGTGAGATGAAGCGGTAGAAGCGCACCTGCCTGTGCGACGAGCGCGGGCAACCCGGATACGCCCGGCAGTTGGGAAGGACATGAGCGTTGACAGTTGGTTCAGCATATCTCCGCGGCGCCCGGATCGTCGTGATTGGCGCTGGGGCGCTTGGCTCGGTGAGCGCCTATCGACTTGCTCAAGCCGGCGCCGACGTGACGATCGTCGAGCGGCGCTTCCCCGGCTCGGGCACAACCGGCAACTCGTTTGCCTGGCTCAACTCCTTCGGCAAAGTCCCGCGCGACTACCATCGGCTCAATGCCCGCTCAATGCGCGAGCATCTGGACCTCGCGCGCGAGCTGGATGGCGACTGGGTGCATATCGACGGCGGGCTCAACTGGGCCCACGCCGACAACGCCCAGCATGCCAACCGGCTCAAGGAGACAGCCCGCCGGCTGCATGAGTGGGGCTACCGCATTGAGGTATTGACCCCGGAGCAGGTGATGGGCGAGCTGGAGCCGGATCTGTTCATCGATCCCGATCGCGTGGAAGAGGTCTATTACTCGCCTAACGAGGGCTGGGTCAACGGCGTCGGGCTTTGCCACGGAGCGGTCAGCGCCGCCGTGCGCCGCTACGGAGCGCGCATCGTCGATGACGAGGTCGTCGGCTTCGACGTGCGCGCCGGCTCGATCGAGGCGGTCAAGCTGGCCGGTGGCGACAGCCTGCCCGCCGACGCCGTCATCAACGCCGCGGGGCCGGACGCCGCGCGCGTGGCGAAACTGCTGGGCATCGAGCTGCAGATCCGGCGCCAGCCAGGCGTTCTGGTGGTCACCGAGCCAGCGCCGGTGAACCTCAAGGCCGTCGTCCACGCCCCCGAGACCTTCGTCCACGCCGACGGCGGCTGGCGCCTGCTGCTCCACCGCGAGGACTACGACGCGCTCGTCGAATCGGAGCAACCGCTCGACAGCTCACACCCCCACGGCCAGCAGGCCGTCGAGAACGCGACCGCGATCCTGCCCGGCCTGCGCGACATCCGCGCCGAAGGCATCCGCATGGGCATCCGGCCGATGCCGCGTGACGGACACCCCATCGTCGGCTTCGAGGAGAGCGTCTCCAACTTCTTTGAGCTGGTCATGCACAGCGGAGTCACGCTCTCGGCAACCATGGGCACGCTCGTCACCGAGACCTTCCTGGGCACGCCACCGGTCGAGTTGGAGCCGTACCGACCTGCGCGCTTCGAGGAAGGCGCGCCGCTCCCGGCGGCGGCGACCAACGAGTAGGGCGCGGCCATGCACCCAGGCGACAGCGGGCAATGCGAGTTGGCGCCGGGCGGGAAGAACGTCTACGGGATCCCGCTCGGCATCCTCATGCTCCAGACCCGCTTCCCGCGCATCCCGGGCGACGTCGGCAACGCGAGCACCTGGCCCTTCCCGGTCATGTACAAGGTCGTGACCGACGCCTCTCCGGACGCGGTCGTGCGGAAGCTCTCGGACGCCGAGTGGCTGGAGCCGTTCGTCGAAGCGGCACGGGAACTGGAGCAGGCCGGGGTCGACCTGATCACCACCGGGTGCGGCTTCCTCGTCCTGTTCCAGGAGCAGCTTCAGCGCCGCCTGCGCGTGCCGTTGCTGACCTCGAGTCTGCTCCAGGTTCCGTGGGTCGCCTCACTCCTGCCCCCGGAGAGGCGCATCGGGATCCTGACGGTCGAGGCGCGCTCGCTGACCGAGCGGCATCTGCGCGCGGCCGGTATCACCGCCCCCGGCAAGCTGACCATCGTGGGCATGGAGGAGGTCGGGGGCTACTTCACGAATCAGTTGCTGGACGACCGGCCCGAGCTGGACGTCGCGCGCTGCCGCGACGAGCACGTCAAGGCCGCTCAGTTGCTGCTGCAACGCGATCCCGACATCGGCGCGATCGTCCTGGAATGCACCAACATGCCGCCATACGCGGACGCCATCCGCGCCACGACCGGGCTGCCTGTCTACGACCTCACGACGCTCGTGCGATGGGCGGTGATGGGAGTCAAGACCTGAGGCGAAGCGCCAATCATCGAAGCTGACCAACCTCAACCGGACGCCGTAGACTGAGCGAGGCGGCTACCTGTCGTGCTCCAACATCCGGGGAGGACGCATGCATGCCAAACCCGCGACGGTGACCGAGAACACCACGCCAACCGCCAGCTCGGCGCCGCCGTTCAAGCAGATGCGCTGGATACCCGGCGGCGAGTTCCTGATGGGCGCGGAGGGTTTCTACCCGGAGGAAGGGCCCGTCCGCAGGGTGCGCGTCGACGGTTTCTGGATAGACGAGAAACCGGTGACGAACGCCGAATTCCGCCGCTTTATCAAGGCGACCGGTTATCGCACTGTGGCCGAGCGCGCGCCCGACCCGGCCCTCTATCCCGACGCTGATCCAGCGCTGCTCGTGCCCGGTTCGCTGGTCTTCCAGCGGCCGTCGCATCGGGTGCCGTTGGATGACGCGAGGGCCTGGTGGGCTTACGTGCCGGGTGCCTGCTGGAAGCACCCAGAGGGACCAGGCAGCTCGCTGCACGGTCGCGAGCGCCACCCGGTCGTCCACGTCGCCTACGAGGACGCGGCGGCCTATGCCGCCTGGGCCGGCAAGGAGCTGCCAACCGAGCCAGAGTGGGAATTTGCGGCGCGTGGCGGGCTGGACGGCGCAGTTTATGCCTGGGGCGACGAGTTCGCGCCCCGCGGGCGCATGCTGGCGAACACCTGGCAGGGCCGCTTCCCGCATGAGAACCTGCTGACCGACGGCTACGAAGGCACCTCCCCGGTCGGCAGCTTCCCACCCAACGGCTACGGACTCTATGACATGATCGGCAACGTCTGGGAATGGACGGGCGACTATTTCACGCCCCGCCACACCCTGGGCGCTGCGGACAACTGCTGCGTCCCCAGCAACCCGCGCGTCGACACGCCGGAGGCGAGCTTCTCCGGCGCCGGTCCGGACGCGCACATTCCGCGCAGAGTCATCAAAGGCGGCTCCTACCTCTGCGCGCCCAACTACTGCCTGCGCTACCGCCCGGCCGCGCGCCAGGCCGAAACCGTCGAGACATCGACCTGCCATATCGGCTTTCGATGCGTCGTGCGGCCCGCGCCGTCACTGGATCGCTAACTGCGCCTGACTAGCCCTCGTGCCGTTCGATAACGTCCCGGCGCGTGGACGTGCCTGGCGGCTCACCGCCAGGCACGAGCCGGGGTCAGGCCCGCCTGCCGGGCGAGACGCGCCGCAGCAGCATCAGGAGCGCCAGCGCCGCCGCGAAGGCGATGACCAGCGAGCCCAGCCAACTGACCGCTTTGAGATCCAGCAGGTCGGCCACGAAGCCGCCCACCCAGCCGCCGATCAGGCCGACGATCAGCGCGCCGGCCCACTCCATGGGCGTATCGGGGATCGTGCGGTAGACGACGAGAACGGCCAGAAAGCCGGCGACCGCGCCGAGCGCCAGCCACAGGATGATGTCCATACGTCCCTCACTTTCGCCAGGTCGTCGAGCAGGGTGTACCGGGGCGGTGATGGAACGTTGCATGCATTCGAAGCATGCTGCCGGTTCGAACGACAGACAGAGTATGCCGTTAACGCGCCGGGAACATCGAATCACTCAGGCGTTCATATATTCGCGGCCATCTCATCGTTCGCCGGCGGGAGGGTCTTGCGCAGGACGAAGTAACCGCCGATGCCCGAGAGAATCGAGGCGACGATCACGCCGATGCGAGCGTCGGTCGCGAAATCGTCGACGCGGAACGCCAGCTCGGTGATGAAGAGCGACATCGTGAAGCCGATGCCGCCCAGCCAGGCGACAGCGAAGATCTGCCGCATATTGATCGCCGACGGTAAGCGCGCGATGCCAGACCGGGACGCCGCCCAGGTGAACAGGGTAATGCCCAGCGGCTTGCCGACAACCAATCCGGCGAAGACGCCCCAGGTTATCGTGCTGGTGAGCGCCGAACTGAAACCGTTGGCGATCGGAATGCCGGCGTTGGCGAATGCGAAGATCGGCAGCACCAGGTAGGTAACCCAGGGGTAGAGGTTGTGCTCGTAGTGGATCAACGGCGTCTCGACCTGCTCGGTGAGGTCCTCCAGTGCCTGGATGACCGCCTGCTGAGGCTGGTTACTGAGCATCCTGGGCGAGATGTCGCAGGTCAACTCGAACTCATCCATCAACTGCCGACCGCGATCCAGGAACTCGCTCGGGTTGATCCACGAGCGCGCCGGGATGGTGAACGCCACGACGACACCGGCGATCGTGCCGTGCACTCCCGATTCATAGACGGCTAACCAGGTAGCCACGCCCAGCGCGGCATAGATCGGCCAGCGCACGTATCCGGCGAGGTTCACGAAAATCAGCGCGAGCACCAGAATACCGGCGATGGCCAGCGCTTCGAGATTCAGATTCGCGGTATAGAACAGGGCGATCACCAGGACGGCCACGATGTCGTCGGTGATCGCGAAGGCGGTCAGGAATACCACGAGGACCGGCCGCACGCGGCCGGCGAACAGACTGAGGACGCCCAGCGAGAAGGCTGTGTCCGTTCCGATGGGGACACCCCAGCCACGCGTTCCGTCGCCGCCGAAGGTGAACAAGAGATAGACCAGCGCGGGGACGACCGCGCCGCCGATAGCGGCTGAGATCGGCAGGGCCGCCTGGCGCGGGTAGCGCAGCTCGCCGACCAGGATCTCGCGCTTGATTTCGAGCCCCAGGACGAAGAAGAACAACGCCATCAGGCAGTCGTTCACCCAGTGCCGCAGCGATGTCGTGATGTTGTAACCAGCGGTGCCGATCGTGAAGTCAGTTTCCCATAAGGCGGTATAGGAGTCCGACCATGGCGAGTTCGCGAAGATGAGTGCTGCGGCGGTGCCCAACAACAGCAGACCGATGCCCGAGACACTGGTCCGGACGTAGTCCTCCAGCGGCGTCAATAGTAGGCGAAGCGGGCGCTCCTGAGCCGTGCCGGTGATGTCGCTGACGCGTGGGGGCTCCTCGCCTAGTTCAGTGACACGCTCGGTCCAGATACGGCGCTCATCCGACTCCACCCAGCGCTGCAAGTCGTGGCTGCTCTCGAACCGCAATATGATGCGGTACGGGACGCCCGGGCGCACCGGGCGCACGACGCGCACGTCGCGGAAGCCGGGAAAGACGGAGGCGGCCCCGCTGATGCCGCGTAGGTACTTCTCAAAATCCTCTTCGCGCCCTGGCTGGACGTGTTGAACGACGCTAATTGAGACTGCGGAATCATCGTTGTTGATGACCGCCGCATCCTGCTGCGTGCCACCTTCGTATTCGTTGCTCACCCTACCCCCGAAATGGCGTCAACCGTCAAGAAAATTGCTAATGTTGCTGGTAATTCTGCGTAACCCGCCCACGCCGAACCGCGGGACGATTTCCATCTCTAGTGACGATACATCAAAATAGGTCCGTGACGAAGCACGGATCTGACATTTCTAGGGGGCATCACGCACATTCCGGGCGCCATCGTTATCGCACTCGTCGTCCTGGCCCGCTTCGCCGTGCCGCTGACTATCCCGCGCTATCCCTTGCCTGGCATTCTTTGCGCGCTGGTGCTCGACGCGGTCGACCAGACGGTGTTCCAGTGGCTGGATGTCTCCGATCTCTCGAACTACCAGTCGTACGACAAAGCGCTGGACGTCTACTACCTGGCGATCGCCTACATCGCGACGCTGCGGAACTGGACAAACGCCTACGCCTTCGAAACCGGCCGTTTCCTCTGGTACTACCGCCTGGTGGGCGTCGTCGCCTTCGAGCTGGCCAGCTGGCGGCCGATGCTGCTGATCTTCCCTAACGTCTTCGAGTACTTCTTCATCTTCTACGCCCTGGTGCAACTGCGCTGGGATCCACACCGCCTGTCCCGCGACGCTGTGCTCGCCGCGGCCGCGGTGCTCTGGGTCGGCGTGAAGCTGCCGCAGGAATACTGGATCCATGTCGCAAAGCTGGACACGACCGACCTGATCAAGGAGCACTTGCTCGGCGCCGGGCCTGGGACGACCTGGGCGGCCGCGATCGGCGATAACCTGTGGGTTTTCCCGGCCGTGGCGGTCCTGGCAGCCGGCGCGGTCCTGCTGGCGCGCTGGATCGCCCGGCATCTACCCCCGGCGGACTGGCGCCTGTCGTTCAGCGCTGCCCTCGATGTCCCTGCAATGCCCGCTGAGGCGCGCCGGCCGCTGGAGCGCCAGCCCAAGAGCTGGCTGGCCGAGAAGATCGTGCTGGTCAGCTTGCTCACAATCATCTTCGCCCAGATCCTGCCGGGCTTCGACGCCAGGCCGCTGAGGATCGTAGCCGGCGTGGCCGTGGTCATCGTGCTCAACTCGTTCGTCACTCATTGGTTCGCCGGGCGGGGGACGCAATGGAGCTCGACGCTGGTGGAGTTCCTGGCGATGTCGGCGATCAACTTCGGGACGGCGACCATCTACATCTTCGTGACGCCCGGAGACCGGGCAGTCGGGGCGCCGGCACTCATCTTCCTGACGCTCATACTCACGCTGATCGTGACGCTCTACGACCACTATCGCCCGATCCACGACTACCAGCTCGCCCGCCAGCGACCCGCGCCGGGAGTTGCGCCGCCCGGGCCCGCGATTCTCGCCACCGACCCAACCAATTGAGCTTCGCGGCTGGCGCTCAGGCCCCGCTTCGCAGCCGGTGGCCGGCCAGCCAGCCGCCATCGAGGACCATCGCGGAGCCGGTCATGAAGGCCGCCTCATCCGAGCACATCCAGACGACGGCGTTGGCGATCTCCTCCGGCCGCCCCAGCCGACCGATGGGCTCGACGCTCAACATGGCGGCGCGCGATGCGGCGCTCATGGTCTCGCCTCCGACCATCGCCGTCTCGACGAATCCGGGGCAGATCGCGCAGACACGCACGCCCCGGCCCGCGTAGTCGAGCGCGGCCGCTTTGGTCAGCCCGAGAATGGCGTGCTTGCTGGCGACATAGGCCGCCTGGCCGGGGATGGCGACGTGGCCGAGGGCCGAGGAATTGTTGACGATGACGCCGGAGCCCTGGGCGAGCATCGGAGGCAGCTCGTACTTCATCGCCAGCCACACGCCGGTCAGGTTGACGTCGATGATCCGGCGCCACTCCTCTTCTGTGTACTCGCCGGCCGGGGCGCCGGACCCGGCGATGCCGGCATTGTTGAAGGCATAGTCGAGCCGGCCGAAGCGGCGCAGCGTCTCGGCGACTGACTCCTCGAGCTGGCGCGCGTCGGTGACGTCGGCCCGCACGAAGGCGCCTTCGCCTCCCGCCTCACGGACCAAGCGTAGCGTCTCGTGGCCGTCTTCGACGCTTCGTCCCAGGCCCACCACGATCGCGCCGGCCCGGGCGAAGGCGACGGCGGTTGCGCGTCCGATGCCCCGGGTCGCGCCCGTGACCAGCGCCACCTTCCCGCGCATGTCAGTTCCAGTCATCGCGTCCCCTCTCGAAAAGTCCGGCCGCTCGCCGGAACCAATGTCGGCGAGCGGCCGGTGTTGCTACTGCCCGCACCTAGCTAGTGGGCAGCGGCTGATTCTGCGCCGGGAGTGCCGGAGCGGGCGCCTGTCCGCCGCGCCAGGCCTCGAAGGCCAGCAGCGTCAGGGCTCCGGCCCCGATGACGGCCGCCAGGAACTGCACCAGGCCGCCGATGAACGGCAAGATGCCGATCACGTTCAGCAGCATAACGCCGCCAAGCGCCGCCAGGTACGGGTGGTCGATCTGATCGAGAGCCTGGCCGCGGCTGGCAAACTCCAGACCGATGCGCGTGCCGGCGACCACGTAGCCCAGGGCCAGCATGACTGGCATGAGCAGCGCCAACAGGGTGACCCCGATCGGGATGCCGAAGAAGGACAGGAACGCGAGCAGCGCTAGCATTGGGATCAGGATGCCGCCGAGCAGCGCCGCCAGCAGGGTGGGACCCGGCCGCTCGGTGATCAGCCGCGCCGAGCTGACGAGCTGCCGCCCGCCGGCCGCCGCGAAGAGCAGCGCGATCGCCAGCGTCAGGAGCGTCAGCCCGACCCAGATGAAGGCCGAGAGCATGAACGTATCCCAACCCGACCAGGTGATCGGGCCACGCTCGCGGATCGAACCGTCGACGGTGGTGTCACGATGGCGCATCAGGTCACTGTCGAACAGCGTCATGTCGCCGGTGACGCGCGCGCCGCGCAGCAACTCGACGCTGCCGCCAAAGGCCACGACGTCACCGTGGACTGTGCCGGAGATGCGCGCGTCGCCATTGATGACGATCAGCGCCTCGGTGACGCGCCCGGCGATATTCACGTCATCGCCGATCGAAACGATTGTGCCGGCGGTCTCGTCATGCGCCAGGTTGATCGGGCCGTTGATGCGCAGGAGAAAGTCGTCGTCACGGTTGTGATTCCCGTGCGAGTCGGCAACAGCCGTGGCCGGGAGGAGTGCGATCAGCAAGATGCCGATCAACACGAGTATGCGACGTAGCATCGTCGTTTCCTTCCGGTTCGGGTCCTCAGGGACCCGAGAGCCAGGGCGCGGTGACGCGACCGCCGTGGTTGGCGGGCGGGGCGACGCGCCCCGGCCTTAGTCTTCCTTGACCTTGATCTTGCGGACGGGCTCCGGATTCTGCTTCGGCAGGCGCACGCGCAGGACACCGTCACGCAGGCTGGCCTCAGCCCTGTCGGCGTCAACGGCTACCGGGACCAGAACCTTCCGCTCGACACTGCCGATCTTGCGCTCGCGCCGGTGCCACGTCCCGGTGGTCTCTTCCCGTTCCTCGCGACTCTCGCCGCGGATGGTCAGAGTCGAGCCCTGGAGGTTGATCTCGATGTCCTCCATGCGGATGCCGGGCATCGTGGCGGTCACGATCAATTCTTCGTCCGTCTCCTGCATGTCTACAGGGACCGGCAAGTTCTCCCAGAGCTCGAACGGCCAGCTCTCGAGCTCGTCCAGGAGGCGATCGAAGCGTTCGCGCAGTGTTAGAGCTTGCCGCACCGGCCTATCCGGAACTGTGAGCATGGTCTGACTCCTTTCCGAAGTGTCTGACTCAGACCGGTTGCAACCGGTCACCCATATCTCCGCTTCGTAGGCTACGCCGCGCCCCATTACAGCCGTGATTATCGAAGCCCTCACGCTGTTACAAGGTCGTTACGATCCAGGACTATTCGGGGGGTGGCGCGATGTCGCGGGCGTCACTGCGCGGTTCCCGGCTGGAATTAGAGCGATGGCCACCTCAATTGAGGTGGCCACCGCGGTTATCGTGCGTCTGGAGAGCGACGTTCCGCTGGCGATGGAAGAACGCCAGCGGTGTCAGCTGGCCGGGTTCGGATTGACGAGGAAAACCGGGCGATCGGCCTGGCGTACGACGCGTTCGGCAACGGAGCCGATCAGAACGCGCCCCGGACCGGTGCGGCCGTGGGTCGCCATAACAATCAGGCCGGCGTTCTGGTCGCGCGCGATCTCCGTGATCTCGTCGGCGACGAGGCCGGCGCGAGCTTCCCAGGTAACAGTGTGGCCGGCGGCCTCTAGCTTCTCGGCGTGCTGTTGCAGGTAGATGCGCGCCGCTTCGAGTTCGGATTCGAGGTACAGGCTCAAAGCACTGTAATCCATCTCATAGTAGGTCGCGCCAAACCACTTGGACGTCTC
>DATGQR010000041.1:0-6265 GCA_035304105.1 Thermomicrobiales bacterium
AAGAGGCTCGCGACGCGCGCGCCGAGTGGGCCACGAGAGAGCGGCGCGATGGACGTCTCGTCCAGAACACGCAGGAGGAGCTGACCGAGTTCTCGGTCGGCGGCCAGCTCTCGCAGCTCGTCTTTGGGAGTTTCCTGCGTCGGAAGCCGAAGATCGAGACCGCGGGCTCGAGTAATCAGCGCAGCAACGGTAATCGCCGCTAGCCGCGGCAGACGCGCCTAGGGAACCAGCGTCCACTCCGGGGACAAGTCGTAGTGGTACAGCATGCGGCTTGGCTCCCCCGATCGCCGGATTCGGCCGCGGTCTTTGCGGTTGATTTCCGCGTAGTGGTTTTGGACCTGCACGATCCGTCGTGACGCCAGGTTGAAAACGATCAGGCCCAACCGGCCAGGGCTTAGCGATGCGTTGCGCGTGGCCGGGTCAAGGACGCGAAAGGGCGGCAGCTGGTCCTCGGGCACGTTGGTCATGAGCCGCTCGAACGCTCGCATGTCGTCCGGGACATTGTGTTCGTCAAAGCGCGCCAGGCCCGCGCGCACCGATTGAGCCAGATCGTCATCCAGCGCGCGGAGCACGTCGAGCAGCTCGCCGAACGAGCTGACGTTCTTCGAACAGGCCGCGACGATCATCTTGATCGCGTGACCCGGTCCCATGAAGCTCACCGTGGTGTCGGCGTCGGTGACGGTGAATCGAACGGCCATGCCGTCTCAACTCCGAATCCAGTTTCTGCGAACGAGTTCGTTGCGGCACGGGGCCGACCTCGAACTGTACCAAACCGTCGCCTGCAATCCGCCACTTGACTCGATCCCGGTTACCGTACAATGGAGGTAACGACGATACCCGGATACCCTGATACGACAAACCCACTGGATCCCACCGAGGAGCACGTCGATGCCCGACTCTGATGGCAAATACACGAAAGTCGAACGCGAGATCCTCGAAATTCTGGACGAGCTGGAAGACCGCGGCGAGCGCCGCCGCCCCAGCAATGTGATCGAGTTCCGGCGCCCGCAGCGCAAGCGCCCGCGTATCCAAATGCCGGATCTCTCGGAGCTGCGCTACGCGCTGACCCCGGCCAAGCTCATGCTGATCATGTTCGCGAGCATCCTGGGAGCCGTCTTCCTGCAAAGCGTGCCGTTTGTCTCGCCGATCCTGATCATCGTGGCCATCGCGGCCTTCGCGGGTATCTTCTTCGCGAAGTCGCGGCCATCTCCCGGTTCGATCGGCACCCGCTCGACAACCAAGCGCTGGCGCGGTCGCGACATCGATCTCACGCGCCGGCGCTAGCTCGGCCGGCGGGCTGCGACGACGCGCGAAGCGCACAAATTTTCGACGTTCGTACACTGCTATGGCGTATACTTAGGGGCCGTCCAGCACACGGGCGTACGGTCCGCCGTCGTCGTTGAAAGCGAACACCGCGTGAGCATGCCATTCCAGATCTCGACGGTCCTGCAGCCGACCGGAGACCAGCCCAAAGCCATCGATGAACTGGCCGAAGCCCTTAACGGCGGAGCCAAACATGTAACGCTGCTCGGCGTCACCGGCTCGGGTAAGACCTTCACGATGGCCAACGTCATCCAGCGCCTGCAGCGCCCCGCACTCGTCCTGGCGCACAACAAGACGCTGGCCGCCCAGCTCTACAGCGAGTTCAAGGAGTTCTTCCCGCACAACGCGGTCGAATACTTCGTCTCGTACTACGACTACTACCAGCCCGAGGCCTACATTCCGCAGAGCGATACCTATATCGAGAAGGACGCCCAGATCAACGATGAGATCGACAAGCTGCGCCATGCCGCCACGCGCGCGCTGCGGTCACGGCGCGACGTGATCATCGTAGCCTCCGTGTCGTGCATTTACGGCCTGGGATCGCCATCCGACTACGACGAGCAGACGATCACGCTGAGGGTCGGCGAGCAGGTGCGGCGCGACAAGGTCCTGCGCCACCTGATCGACATCCAGTACGACCGCAACGATATGACGCTGGTGCGCGGCACCTTCCGGGTGCGCGGCGATACGTTAGAGATCTACCCGGCATACGAGGACCTGGCGCTGCGGATCGAGTTCTTCGGCGACGAGATCGACCGTATCGTCGAGCTCGACGCGCTCACCGGTGAGATTCTGGCGACGCGCGATGAGACCGTGATCTACCCGGCGCGCCACTTCGTGACGACCGCCGAAAAGCTGGCGCTGGCGATCAACGACATCGAGGCCGAGCTGGAAGAGCAGCTCGAAGTGCTCAAGTCCCAGGGCAAGATCCTCGAGGCGGCGCGCCTCGCCCAGCGCACGCGCTACGACATCGAGATGCTGACTGAGACGGGCTTCTGTGCCGGCGTCGAGAACTACTCCCGCCACCTGTCGCGGCGCGAGCCGGGCCAGCAGCCATGGACGCTACTCGACTACTTCCCGCCGGACTGGCTGCTCTTCGTCGACGAGTCGCACATCTCGTTGCCCCAGGTGCGCGGCATGTACGCTGGCGACAAGTCGCGCAAAGACACCTTGATCGAGCACGGCTTCCGACTGCCCTCGGCGCGCGACAACCGGCCGCTCACCTTTCAGGAGTTCGAGAACCAGATCAATCAGGTCGTCTACGTCTCAGCCACGCCGGGCCCCTACGAGATGGAGCATTCCGAACGCGTGGTCGAGCAGGTCATCCGCCCGACCGGGCTGGTCGACCCCGAGATCTCGGTCCGCCCGACCAAGGGCCAGATCGACGACTTGCTCCACGAAATCAACCAGCGCGTCAGCCGCGGCGAGCGCGCTCTGGTGACGACCTTGACCAAGAAAATGGCCGAGGACCTGGCGGACTTCTTGAAGGAGATGGGTATCCGCACCCACTACCTGCACTCGGAGATCGACACGCTGGAGCGCGTCGAGATCTTGCGCGATCTGCGTCTCGGCATCTATGACGTGGTGGTTGGGATCAACCTGCTCCGAGAGGGGCTCGACCTGCCGGAAGTCTCGCTCGTGGCTATCCTCGATGCCGACAAGGAAGGCTATCTGCGCTCGTCCTCGTCGTTGATCCAGATCATTGGACGCGCGGCACGCCACGTTGAGGGCAAGGTCATTATGTACGCCGACAGGGTCACGGCCTCGATGCAGGCGGCAATCGATGAGACCTACCGCCGCCGGGCACTGCAACTGGAGTACAACGAGCGTCACGGAATCGAGCCCAAGACGATTGTCAAGGAGATCCGCGACCTCACCGACCGGGTCAAGCAGGCCGCCGAGGAAGCGGTCGGCTACCAGGCCGGCGAGAGCGCGGGTGGCGTGATCTCGGAGATCCCGCCGGACGAACTTGCGCGCCTGATCATGGACCTCGAGCGCCAGATGAAGCAGGCGTCCCAGCAACTCGAGTTCGAGCGCGCGGCGATGATCCGCGACCAGATCGTCGAGTTGCGCCGGATACAGGAAGTTGGCGGCGAGGTCGTCGCCGACTGACCAGGGAGGCTTGATTGTCCACGACGCGATTTCCCGGTGACGCGCCGGGGCGCGCCCGCACCGCCGGTAGCTCGCTGGCCCTGTCGATGGTCGTCGTCATCGTCGTCCTGCTGATCATCGCGGCCGGTATCTTCTTGATCTTCCGTGACGACCCGGACGACAGCCAGGCCGCCGTCATCCCGTCGCCATCCGGCACATCGGAGCTGGTGCAGCTCGGAGCGACCCCAACACCCGACGGGGCGAGCGTTCAGGAAACCGAGGCGGTGGACGGCGCGACTGCCACTGAGCAGACGCCCACACCTAGCCCGACCGCAACGGCTCCCAACACGGCCACCAGCACCGAGGAACCGACGGCCACCGAAGAAGAGATTGAGGAGCCGACCAGCACGCCGGAGCCGGAGGAGCCGGAGCCGACGCCGACCGAACCCGAGCCGGAGCCAACCACCGAACCACTGGAGGGTGATTTCGGCTTCCTGCCGCCGGCACAGTTGCCCAGCGGCGGCGCGGCATCACGCCTCACGCTCTCCTACCAACTCGGCATGTCGTTGGAGGCTCTGCCGACCTCTGGCACAGTCTATGAGTTGATCTGGCCCTCATACACCTTTGACGACGTGGTGCTGGCGCGCGACCAACTCGGGCTGGGCGGCGACGTCATCGAGGAGGGCGTCGGCGTCTATCGAGTAGAGGGTGATGTCGGGAGCCTGTACGTCTCGCCTGCGGAGATCGTCTATTACTCAGCAGGAGGCGCGGCCGCAGGGGAGCTGCCCGGCGACGGCGAGGCGATCGACATCGCCTGGGAGTGGGTCAGCCTGAGCGGCTTCATCCCCGGTGAGATGGACGGCGGTGAAGTTGTCGCGCGAGATGAAGATTCTGGGCGCGTCGTCGTCAAGTTCCGGCCGGTCGCCCCTCAACCGAACCTCGCGCCGAATCCGGCCGCTACCGTCACGATCGGGCCGGGCGGCACCGTCCTGGAAGTCCGCATCGCCTGGCCGTCCAGCATGACGCCGTCCGAGTATGGCTACACCGACCCGCTGGCGATCTGGGAAGCGATCCAGGCCGGCCAGGGCTTCCTGGAGGCTGATCTCAGCTCGATCTTCGCCACCGGCCCGCTCAGCGGCACGGCCACGATCTACGATTACTGGACTGCCTACACCCTGGCGGGTAGTCCGGGCGGCGGCCAGTACCTCGTGCCGGTCATTCGCTTCGAAGGCACCGCCCGCATCGACCAGACGGGCGACGAGATCACGATCTTTGTCTCCATCCCGGTAGTCTGGGCGCAGCAGGGAACGGTGGGCTGATGTGAGGATCGCGTCCCTGCTGCTCTGCGTCGCCATCATGGCGGCGTTTCTGCGTCCGGCGGACAACACGGCGGGCGCGCCGCCAACCTCGGGCTACCTGACCCGCATGGGTTACTACGTCTACTACGACGACCACTCATGGATCACGCTCCAGCAGCAGATCCAGCGTCTCGACATCGTCGCGCCCTACTTCTTCCACCTCACGCCAAACGGCTCAATCAAGGAGCTTGACCCGCGCGAAGCGGAGGTCACAGCCTTCGTCAAGCGGCACAACAAGCAGATCATCCCGATCATCCAAAACGAAGCCCGCTGGGACGACTTCACCGCCATGATGGACACGCCCCAGAAGCGCGAGCGGGTGGCGCGGGCGCTGGCCGATCTGGCTGAGGACCGCGGCTTCGACGGAATCCAGATCGACTTCGAAGCGATCAACGCCGACGACGCCGACCTGTTGACGGCATTCATGGAAGCGCTGGCGAACGAGTTCCGGCCCCGGCGCCTGATCGTCTCCCAGGCCGTCATCGCGCGCTCCAGCGACGCCAGCTCAGTTTGGGGCGGCGCCTATGACTATCGCCGCCTGGGCCAGATCAATGACTTCATCTCGATCATGGCCTATGACTACACCTCCGCCGCCTCCAAGACGCCGGGACCGACCGCGCCCATCTGGTGGGTCGAGAGCGTCTTGGACTACGCCGTCAGCCGGATCCCGGCCGAGAAGATCTTCCTCGGCGTGCCCTTCTACGGGCGCGACTGGAATCTCGAGACCGGCCCGCCGGCCACCAGCATCCACTATTCGGCCGCTGAGCGGCTGCTGGCCGAAGCCGACGAGGTCGCCGGTGGCTTCAGCGAGCAGGAGGGCGCCCCCTGGCTGCGCTACACCGACGAAAACGGCGACCGCCACGAGGTCTGGTACGAAAACGCGCAGAGCCTGGAACTGAAGCTCGACCTGGCGCTGGAATACAAGGTGGCCGGGTTCTCCGCCTGGCGCATCGGCCAGGAGGACCCGCGCGCCTGGGAGGTCATCGGCAGCGTCGAGACGCCGGCTACACCGGTGAGTCCGGACGCAGCGAGCGCCGACGCCGTCTATTTTCCCGAGACCGGCCACACGCTGCAGGGCGAGTTTCTGGACTACTGGGAGAGTCAGGGCGGGCTGATGCGCTTCGGCTTCCCGCGCACCGAGGTCTTCAGCGAGTACGACCCGCTCGTCGGGCAGACCTACCTCGTCCAGTACTTTGAGCGCGCCCGCTTCGAGTATCACCCGGAATACGCCGGGACCCAGAGCGCCGTGCTCTTGGGCCACGTCGGACGCTGGGCGCTGGAGCGGCGGGGCATCGACCCGTGGGCTACCGCCATCCAGCCGCCGGTTGCCGAGGGCCGGCGTTTTTTTCCGGAATCCGGGCATAGCCTCGGCGGCGCATTTCTGGCTTACTGGGAGAGTCAGGGCGGGCTGGTGCGCTTCGGCTATCCTCTAACGGAAGAGATCGTCGAGGTCTCGCCCGAAGATGGGAACACCTACGTCGTACAGTACTTCG
>DATGQR010000042.1:0-4577 GCA_035304105.1 Thermomicrobiales bacterium
GCGGCGGGTTGCTGATGCGCGCACCCTCGGCGATCGTCTCGCCGATTGTCGCCGGCATGATGTCGGCGGCGTCGAGGTCGAGCGCCGTGACCAGGGGGGCGCAGGCGGCGGGCTGGGCCGCGACGATGCGCGGGACCTGGCCGGTGGCCTGGAAGCCGCGATACGCGCCGAGCAGCGCGCTGCCCCCGCCAGTGGGCACGAAGACTGCGGCAGGCGCCCTCCGCCCCAGCTGCTCCCAGACTTCCAATGCCCAGGTCTTGACGCCCTCGGCGAAGAAGGGGCTCCAGTTGTGACTGGCGTAGAAGGCGTCGGTCTGGCTGCGCGCCGCGCCCTGGGCGGCCCTGGCAACGTCGTCGCGGGACCCGGAAACTGTCTTGACCGTTGCGACGTAGGCGCGCGCCTGCACCAGCTTGCCCGGCGACGCCGCTTCCGGCGCGTAGACGATGCATTCAATGTCGTTCGCGGCCGCATAGCCCGCCATGGCCGCTGCGGCATTGCCCGATGAGTCGAGAATCACCTTGCGGATGCCGCAGGCTGCGAGATGCGCCACGGCGACCGCTGCGCCCCGATCCTTGAACGATCCCGTCGGGAGCAGCGCGTCGAATTTGAAGAGCACGGGACGCCCGGCAAGCTCGCCTTCCACAAGCGGGGTCATGCCCGCGCCGAGCGTCACGAACCTATCGGGATCGACCGGCAGCAGCGGCGCATACCTGCGGATCCCGGTCGCGCTTTCGTCGATCGCGTTGGCGTCGTTAGGGCCGTCGAGCTCCAGCGGCAAGTCCGAATCGGGACAGCGCCACAGTGGCTGGTCGATCGGACCGAGGTCGTGCGTACCGCACCTGTAGCGCCACGAGAACATATGGTGTTACCCTTCGATCATGTCCGACTACACGGGCAATGGTACTCCGGGGGTGTGGGGTCTCCCGGACTGCCAGACGCGTAGTCTAGCAACGCCAAGCACGGTACCGTTGTTGACGCGCCAGGGTGGGGGATCGCTGCGGTGGAGTTCGTCAAGGTTCAGCTTCAGACGCGTATCCGTGACTTCCTGCTCGCCGTAGATTTCTCGATCGAGAATGAACTCGTTGCCCTCCTCGGCCGGGACAACGCCGGCAAGACAGAGATCTTGCGCTCGATTGCCGGCGTCTACACGCCCGAACACGGCAATATTGAGATTTTGGGCCGCACCGTCTTCAACGCGGCGCTGGCAATCAATCTTCCGGCGTCCGAGCGTCACGCCGGCTGGGTGCCGGGGATCAACGCGCTGTTCCCGAACGAGACTGTTGCCGAAAACGTGCGCTTTCCGTTCCGGCGTGGCCTGCCGATCTCGCAGCATGAGGCCGAACGGCGTATCGACGAGACGCTCGACCTGCTCGCGCTCTCGCCGCATCGCAATCACCTCGTGCGCGATCTCGATGAGCGCAAGCAGTTCTGGGTAGCACTCGCGCGCACGCTGGTGCTCGACCCGGAGGTCCTGCTGATCGATCAGCCTTTCCGGGACATGGACGTCGGGCTCCAGCGACGCCTGCGCCACGATGTCCAGCGGATTCGGAGGATGATCGGCGTGCCGGCGCTCGTCGCCACGTCCGACCTTGAAGAGGCCTACGAGATCGGTGACCGCATCGCGCTGGTCGACCAGGGGGAGTTGCTGCAGTTCGCGCCGCCGCGCACGCTGGTGACACGCCCGATCAACCGCGCAGTCGCCGAGCTGGTGCGCTCGGTCAATGTCTTCCCGGGCACGGTACTCGACTCATTCGAGGACGGGGCCGCGGTTCAGACCGACCTCGGCACGCTGCACGTGTCGGGCATCACTCACGCGCCGGGCGAGGTGGAAGTGGTGATTCGCCCCGAGCATATCCGGATCCTCGCGGAGGATGAAGCGGCCCCGGCCGATGACAATGTGCTGTCAGGCACGTTACTTGATTCAACGGATTACGGCGCGCTGCATTCGCTGACGTTCCACCCCGATGGCGCGCCGTCCTCGCGAGTGCTTGAGATCTCGGTGAGCGATCCGCTTTTTCAGCAGCTGGAGTTGCGTAAGCTCGGACGCCGGCAAGTGCTGCTACCATCACATGCGGTACATATCATGGACGTGCCGACGCCGGCTCAGCCGCTCGAGCAGCGCTGGCTGAGCGAGGACGCGCCGCTAGCTGAGGATCAGGAACCGCTAGGATGAACGTGACAACCACCGATCAGCGCACAGGCCTACGCGAACTCGTCGACCTGGCGGTGGCAAATTACGCCGACCTGCCGGAGAACCCGCTGACCGACACCACCGATCCCGAGTCGTTGTATACGGCGACGCCAAGCCGTCTGGGCTACGCGCTCGGCTGGATCATCGCCAGCGAAATCGTCTACGCGCGCTTCCCCAAGTCGGCGATCGATGTGCTGCCGGTCTTTCACCCGGATAACGGGTGGGATCGCTTCCTGATCACCCGCCGGGTGAGCGGTAAGGCGTTCGCCAATCAGCCGGCCAACGAGTTCGGGATGATCATGCTCGACGGCGATGACCCACCGCGCTACACCAGCCCGGGAGGAAAGCTGCGTGTGGCGGCTGGGCAGGCCTTCATCGAGGATCCCGAGACTGTGATGGCCGCGATCCTGAAGCGCATCCCGGCGCCGCCGATGGGCAAATCGGATAACGAGCGCCTCCTGCAGTACGAGCGCGCGCCCAAGTACCCGATGCTGATGCGCGCCGTCACCGAGTTGATCGTCGAGTATCCGGGCCTGACGGCAGCCCGCGAAATCTACATCGACGACAAGGAGATCGACGGGCAATATCACCCGCTCTACCTGCACGCCGCTGAGCTGACGGCGCTGGGCCCGGACGACCGCTCCGGCGCGAATATGGCGACGACGACCTATCGTTGGTTCCAGCTGCAGTATGGCGAGCTGTTCGCCTTCTTCGACAAGCGCGGTAACCGCTCGGTCTACCGCACTGACCGTGGCACATGGTCGCGGGTGCTGCGCCAGCTCGATCAGGAGGAGACGGTTGAGGACGCCAAGCGACGACTGAAGGGATGGTTGCGGCTTGACGGGCTCTCGCCACAGCCTGAGATCGACTGACCGAGCCGCTTCACAAATTCACGAAATCGTTGGACAACCGCTTTCGAGCGCTTAGCCGTTCGGGCGGTTCCTCCATACGAAGATTTGCTAGTCTATGCTGGCGTCCGCACGCCAGTCGTTGGGGGATAGCGGAAGCAAGTGGCACCGTACGCAATTCTGTCCGATAGGGGTGCGGATAGAGCGTTACCAGGTGCCATATGCGACTGGTATGCACTAAAATAACTCCGCGAGCACCCAGGTCAAACCAATGGCGGGCCGGTTCACCGCCGGGGAATGACGTCGATGCTTGCTGGCATTGGTTGAGAAGGAGGAGTCGAATGAGTGAAGGCGTGACGAAGCTGGAAGCGATCCTGAATCGCTTCGACGGGGTGAACCGGCGAGACTTCCTCAAACGATCGCTGATCATGGGTACGAGCGTGCCCGCCGTCGCTTCGTTGCTCGCGGCTTGCGGCGGCGATGACGATGACGATGACGACGGCGGTGGCGAGACTGACGGCGGTGATGCGGCGACGCCGACCCCGACGCGCAGTCGCAGCCTTCCGACTGCCCAGATCGGTGGCGTGGGTGGGGCGACGCCGACGGAATCTGAAGAGGACGAGGACGAGCCCGAGGGCACCGAAGATGAAGCGACCGACGACGAGCCCACGGCGACTGAGGAGGAAGCTGGTGAAGGCTCTGGAGAAGGCACTGCCGGCGGCCAGCTGATCCTGATGGGCCACCACGAGATCTCCAGCCTGAGTCCGGACGACGCTGGGCCGACGGTCCACTGGGTGATGGTGACCCAGATCCACAACGCGCTCGTCGAGCTCGACGCCTGGTATGTGCTCCAGCCGACGCTGGCCGAGTCGTTCGAAGTCTCGGACGATGGCATGCAGTACACGTTCAAGCTCCACGAGGGCGTGCTCTTCCACGACGGCGAGGAGTTCACGTCGGCGGACGTCAAGTACACCGCGGAGTACTACAGCAACCCGGACAACGCGATGCTGACGGCCAGCAACTTTGCTGGTGTCGTCTCCGTCGAGGCGCCCGACGATTACACCGTCGTGTTCAACCTGGATAGCCCCAATGCCGCGTTCCTGGCGCGCACCGGCCAGGCATTCATCGTGCCCGAGCACCACCACAGCGCGATCGGCGAGGAGGCCTACAAGAGCGACCCAATCGGCACCGGTCCCTACCGGCTGCGCGAGTACCGCCCCGCCGAGTACACCGAGGTGGAAGCCTTCCCGGACCATTTCCGCGGCGCGCCGCTGATCGAGTCGGTGCGCGAGCGCATCGTGCCCGAGCCGTCGGTGCGCGCGATCGAACTCGAGACGGGCGAGGCCGATTCGTCCGTTTGGTCGCTGGTCACGGAGGACAACATCCGCCTGCGCGACAGCGGCGAGTTCACGACCTACGTGACCTCCAGCACCGCCTGCAACCACTTCCCGCTCAACAACGAGCGGCCGTTCTTCGCCGAAAAGGAAGTGCGCCAGGCGCTGATGTACGCGCTGGACCGCGACCTGATCGTCGACGAA
>DATGQR010000043.1:0-2644 GCA_035304105.1 Thermomicrobiales bacterium
CAGGCCGTAACCGCCGGGCCGAACGAGCCGCCGACGGCCGGCTTCAGTTACACGTGTAACGGGCTGACCTGCAATTTCACCGACACCAGCGAGGACAGCGATGGCTCCATCGTCGCCCGGAGCTGGGATTTCGGCGATGGCGAGACGGCGACCGCTCAGCACCCTTCGCACACGTTCCCGGCCGCCAACACCTTCACCGTCACGCTCACCGTGACTGATGACCGCGGCGGAGTCGACAGTTTCCGGCAGACGGTGGTCGCCGAAGACACGATATCCGTCATCGCGATGCCGGGCCGGATCGAGGTCGAGGACTACAAGGCCGGCGGGCCGGGCGTGGGCTACCATGACACCACGCCGGGCAACAGCGGCGGCGGCTGCCGGAGCGACGACGTCGACCTGGCTCTCACCGAGGATGCCGGCGGCGGCTGCAATCTCGGCTTCGTGGCGGCCGGCGAGTGGCTGGCCTACGACGTCGAGATCGAAGAAACCGGCGTCTACGCCCTGACCGCGCGCGTGGCGACGATCTATAGCGGCCGCCACTTCCATATCGAGCTCGACGGCGTCGATGTCAGCGGGCCGGTCGCCGTACCCAACACTGGCGGCTGGCAGACCTGGGCCGATGTGACGACGGAGGGCGTGAATCTCACCGCTGGAAAGTACGAGCTACGCATCGTGATGGACACCGCCAACTTCAACCTCAACTACATTGATTGGGAGCGGACATGAGCCGCCTCGCGCCGGTTATCGCCGACCTCGCTGGCGATGATGGCCAGCCGGGGAGGCAGCTCGCTGACCTGTTGCTTGTCGGCGGCCGCCAGCGCCACGCGCGGGCCGTCACCGAGCAGGAGCCAGGCTGGTACAAGTACGCCAAGGGGCTGGTCCTGAGGGTCGGACTGGCCGATGGCGTGGTCGAGGAGTGTATCGAGTACGCCTCGCCCGCCTCGGTCTGCCCGCCCGATGAGCCGGCCATCCTGTTCAAGTGCGCCTCGCTGAGCGGCAACCTGCTCTTTGCCTGCACGCAGACCGAGGTGCTGATCTACGACCTCGCCACCTGGGAGCTGGCGCACTACATCTCCCTGCCGATCTTCAATGACGTACATCACGTGCTGCCGACGGACCAGGGAACGCTGCTGGTCGCTATTTCGGGGCTCGACATGGTGGCCGAGGTCACGCTCGACGGGCGCGTCGTGCGCGAGTGGAACACCTGCGGCGTGGACACATGGAGCCGCTTCTCGCGCGACATCGACTATCGCCTCGTCGCCAGCACGAAACCGCACCTGGCGCATCCCAACTTCCTGTTCAAGCGTGGCGATGATTACTGGGTGACGCGCTTCGAGGGGCGCGACGCGATCAACCTCAACGATCCCACCCAGCGCATCGAGATCGGCCTCGAGCGCGTCCACGACGGCGTCGTCGACGGGGAGCGCATCTACTTCACGACCGTCAACGGTCACCTCGTCATCGTGGATGCGGAGTCCCTGGCTGTGGAGCGCATCGTGGACCTGACGGCCTTTCACCCGCCCGACGTGCTGCTCGGCTGGTGCCGGGGGGTGCTGGTCGATGGCGAGCGCGTCTGGGTCGGTTTCTCCAGGCTGCGGATGACCCGTTTCCGCCAGAACCTCTCCTGGGTGCGCACCGGCTTCCGCGCGCAGCTGCCGACGCGCGTGGACTGCTACGACCTGGCCGCTGGCCGGTTGGTCCGGTCGATCGATCTCCAGTCGCGCGGGCTGGACGCCGTCTTCAGCGTGCTGCCGGCCCCACCTCGCTAACCGCGGCCGGGGTGCGCTAGAGCGCCGGGAGCACCAGGACCAGTGTGATCCGCAGCAGGCTGTGCGCGAGCAGCGCCCCGGCGAGCGAGCCGGTCTGTTGGGCGCGCAGGCCAAACAGCGCGCCGGCGAGTCCCAGCACGAGCACGCTGGCGACGGATGCCGTCCCCAGCAGCATCGCAGCGTAGGCGGCGCTGCTCCAAAGCCAGGCGCGCTCGCCAAGCACCTCGGCGCCCGCGCGCTGCACCACCCCGCGAAAGACCATCTCCTCCATACCGGCGACGAACAGCACTATGACCGGCGCGACGATCAATGCGTGCGCATCGTCAGTGGTGGGCGCCAGGGCGTCGCTGTCGATCGCGATGTAGCCGAGCGCGCCAATCAGGATGCCGAGCGCGGCGAGCTGGGCGAGCCCGGCTGGCGTCTCCGTGCTCCACTGGAGCCCGATGTCGCCGTGGCTCCAGCCGAGCGAGCGCGCCGTCAATAGCGCCGCGCCGATCGAAGCCGCGCCGACGAGGGCGTAGGTCACCAGCGTCGAGACCGAGTCGGCTGCCAGGCTGAGCGACAGCAGCCGGACGATCGACAGCAGTGCTAGGGCCGGGAGGAGTGGCAGGAGCTGCTCGATCCAGGCGCCCCCAGGTAGGCGAGCGAAGATGCCGGCGTCGCGTTCCCCGGTGAGATACGCGCCGAGCGAGAGCTGGACGATCAACGCATGAAGCACGGCGCTGGCGATCGGCAGCTCCACGAGCAGGAGAATCTCGGCCGTCGCGAGCGGGGCCAGCAAGAGCCCGGCAGCCATGTAGAGCGTCCTCGATCGGGCGAGCGCCTGGATCTGCGTCATCGTGCCTGCCGGGCGCTTACAGCGTGCCGAGGATCGT
>DATGQR010000044.1:0-3985 GCA_035304105.1 Thermomicrobiales bacterium
ACATCCTCGATCGCCTCCGCCAGTGCCGCTCGGATCTCGGCGAGCTGCGTCTCGATGCGCGCGTCCAGGAACCCGGTACGGGTGCCGATCACGCAGCCGCCTTTTCCAACGTGCGGGTCGGCGACGATCTCGACGCCCGGCAGCGTGCTTCCGACCCACTGCGTGATGACCGGCACGTCGTCCGGATGTACCAGGACCTGGACCACACGGGCTCCCTGCGTCTGAGCCAGTGCTGCCTCGGCAATGCGTGTGACCACCGTCGGGTCGGTGCTGATCTCCCGCGTGAGAATGCGCTCGGCAATTGCGACCGCCAGCGCCAGGGCGTCGGCTTGGCAGACGCGGCGGATCTCGTCTTCGCGCAGTGTCACCTGTTCGACCAGCGCCAGGAAGCGGGCGGCCGCCTCGTCCATGGTGGCGGCAATCTCGGCCCGAGCCTCTTCCCGCGCTTCGGCCAGCGCCGCGGCGCGCAGTTCCTCCTTCAGTCGCTCCCGTTCTTGCTCCGCCTCCCAGCGGATGGCGGCGGCCTGTGCCTCCGCCTCGGCCAGGATGGCTGCCGCGCGCTCCTCGGCTTCGGCCACGATCGCCCGGGCCTGTTCCCGGTCGTGGCGGGTCGGCCGGGGCGTGAGGGGATAGACCTCGTCTGCCGGGATCCAGCGCTTGATGATCCGGGCGCTAGCCAAGGAGCACTCCCTCCCCTCCGCGGTCGATCACGATCTCCTCGGCCTCCTCCAGGCGCCGGACGACGGTCACGATCCGCTGCTGGGCCTCTTCGACGTTGCGGATGCGGACCGGCCCGAGGTACAAGATCTCCTCGCGCAGCATCTCGGCGGCGCGGGACGACATGTTGCTGAAGATCCGCTCGCGCAGGTCGTCCTTGGCGGCCTTGAGTGCAAGCGCCAGATCCCGCATGTCGACATCGCGCAGCACCCGCTGGATCGACCGGTCGTCGAGCAGGGCGAGGTCGTCGAAGGTGAACATCATCTTCCGGACCTCTTCGGCCAGCTCCGGGTCGGTCTCCGCCAGCCGGTCGAGGATGTACTTCTCGGTGCCCCGGTCCACCGTGCTCAACACGGCGACGAGGTAGCTGGTGCCGCCCACTCGATGCGCATCCTGGGAGATGAGGGACGACAGGCGGCGTCGCATGACCTCCTCGACCCGGGAGACGATCTCCGGCGGGGTGCGGTCCATCGTCGCGATGCGCCGGGCCACATCCGCCTGAAGCTCCTCGCCGAGGCTGGTCAGAATCCCGGCAGCCTGGACCGGTGGGAGGTGCGAGAGGATCAACGCGATCGTCTGCGGGTGCTCGTTCTGCGGGAAGCTCGCCAGTTGCTTGGCGTCCGACTTCCGCAGGAACGCGAACGGCGCCGGAGGATTAAGCTGGATGATGCGGTCGATCAACTCGGCCGCCTTCTCGGGACCGAGCGCCAGGCTCAAGGCGTTCCGCGCGAATTCGAAACCGCCATGGGCGATGTACTGCCGCGCCAGAGTCGCCTCGTAAGCCTCGGTGAGGACTTGCTCCGCCTCCTCGGGCGTCAGGCCATCCAGCTCCGCGATCTTGACGGTGAGCGCCTCGATTTCATGCTCGGTCATCGTCTGCAGGACCTTCGAGGACGCTTCCGGTCCGAGCGCCACCAGCAGCGCGGCCGCCTTGGTGATCCCCTTGAGCTCCCGGCGGCTGGCGTGGCTTGGGCTCACCAACCGGAGATTGGGCGCCTCGGTTGCTGACGTGGCTGCGGTTGCTACCATCGCTACTGCTCCTCACTCATCCAGGCCCGCAGCAACTGGGCGACCTGAGCCGGGTCCGTATTCGCGAGCTCGATTACCTGCAGGTGCGCCGGCAACTGCGGCAGACCACGATCGGTCGACGGTGACGGCTCCTCGTCCTCCAGCGGCGGCGGAGTTTCGCTGATCGTGACGCGCTGGGTCGCGAGCGCCGGCATCGGCTGCTCGGCGAGCGCGGGGCCGCCGACCGTCGCGAGCGCCGGGGTCAGCTCGCCCGCATCCTCCGGCTTGACCAGGACCCGGCGAGCGAAGTAGAGCGCCACCAACGGGATCGCGATCAGACCAAGAACCTTCAGCGCCGTCAGCGCGTACTCGAGGATGGGGGTCCCACCGTCCGGGATTAGCTCCCGGTTGCCGACGTCACTGAACGGCACCGCGGTCACGGTGATCGTGTCGCCCCGCTGCGGCACCAGCCCGGCAGCGGCGCTGATGACATCCTGGATCTCCTGCGCCACGGCCGGATCGACCTGGCTGCCGTCGAGCATCACCGCGACTGACAGGCGCTGCACCTGGCCCGGCGCCTGGACGACCTCCTCGATCCGCCGCGACAGCTCATAGTTGGTCGTGACCTCGCGGCTGCTCGACTCGGATTGGCTGCCCGCGCCCGGGGTCTCCGGGAACGTCTGCACGTTCTCATCGACGCCCGGCACACCGCCCGTCTCGGTCACCGTGCCGCTCGTGCGCTGCTCGCGCTCCTGCTGGCTGCGCACCTGCGGCTGCAGGCCGTCGGGCGAGTAGATCTCGCTCTGGCTGCTGCGCTCGTCCCAGTTGAGCGTGGCGCTGACGCGGACCACGGCGTGCCCCGGCCCAGCGATGGGGTTGACCAGCGCCTGGAGCTGCCGCTCAAGGTTCTGCTCGTACGCCTGCTGGAGCCGGAATCGCTCGTCGAGCCCGGCAAACTGGGAGCCGCCATCGGGGCCGGACCAGATCGGGTTACCGGTGTTGTCGATGACCGTGAGGTTCTCGGGCTGGAGGTTCGGAACCGCGCCCGAGACGAGGTGGGTGATGCCGCGGATCTGGGCCTCGGTCAACTGCCGGCCCGACTTGAGCTTGAGTACCACCGCGGCGGTCGTCGGCTGCTGCTCCTCGATGAAGAGCGACTCCTCGGGGATGACGATGTGGACGCGCGCGGCCTCGACCGCGTCGATCTTGGCGATCGTCCGCTCCAGCTCGCCCTCGATGGCCCGCTGGTAGTTCACCCGCTGGGTGAAGTCGGTCAGGCCGAGCGAGGACTTGTCGAACAGCTCGAAGCCGTCGCTGCCGCCCCGGGGCAGTCCCTGGCTGGCGGCGTCGAGGCGCACTGCCGCGACCTGGTCGGCCGGCACGCGGATCGTGCCGCCGTCGCTGCTAAGTTCGTAAGGGATGCCCTGCGCGCGCAGATTCTCGACGATCGCCGCGGCGTCCTCGCTGCTCAGGCCGCTGAAGGCGATCCCGTATCGCTGCGGCGGCCGGGTCGCGATGAGCAGCCCGAGGGCCATGACCGCGGTGATCACGACCGCGATCACGGCCACGCGCTGGTTCATCGAGAGGCGGTTCCAAGCGTTGCGTATGCGCTCGATCTGTGCGTTCACCATGGCGTGGTTACTTCCTTCGCCCGGTCGCTGGTCCCCGGGCTGTTACCCGAAGTCGCCGTGCGTGTCAGCGGCTTCGCCGGCGGGCTAGACCGGCATGGCCATGATTTCCTTGTAGGCCTCGATCACCCGGTTGCGGATCTGGATCGCCGTCTGGAGGCCGATCCCGGCCATCTCAAGCGCGATCATCACCTCGTGCAAGTCGACCTCTTCCCCGGCTGCCAGCCGCATGGCGAGGTCGTCGGCGAGGTTGAGCGACTGGTTCAGTTCTCCGAGCGCCTGCTCGATCATGTTGGTGAACGACGCACCGTCTGCCGACTGGGTCGAGCGCGGCTGGATGATCGCGGTGCTCGCGCCTACCTCGGTCGGGTTGATCGGTGGGATGTTCATCGTTTACCCTCTCCCGCCTCGTGCACTACCCGCGGCCGATCGTCAGCGCCCGGCTCGCCATCGCCTTGACGGCGTTGAGCACGGTGACGTTGGCCTCGTAGGCCCGGCTGGCGGCGAGCAGGTCGGTCATCTCGGTGATCACGTCGATGTCGGGCCGCAGGACGAAGCCCTCTTCGTCGGCGTCGGGGTGGTCGGGCTCATAGACCCGGCGCACGGCATTCGGATCGGTTCGGATCGCGGTC
>DATGQR010000045.1:0-4273 GCA_035304105.1 Thermomicrobiales bacterium
ATCGCCGCACCTCGAGGAGGAGATGAACTTCCTGACGACGCTCGCCGATCTGGGCACGAGGTACAGCCACAAGATCGCGGCGCATATCGCGCCCGCGGTGGCGAATCCGTTCCATACGCTGCGAATGCGAGATGAGGGCCAGGCTGAGATGGTGCAGGTCCACGATGGGGACCCCGAGCGCGCGCTCGCCATGACCGCGCCCGTCGTTGAGCAGCTACACGAGTCCGGGACGAAACCGGACAACCTGTTCTATCACCAGGTCGTCGATGCACGTGCCGAGTGGTTGCTTGCGACCGGCGATGAGGCAACGGCCCAGGAAGAGATCGAGCAGTTGCGCGAGGATCTCAGCCAGCGTGATGTCAAACCGGTGGTGCTCGACGCGATCACTCTGGGCGAATAGTTACGGTTCGTGATCGCCGAGTGCGGGCGTGATCTCGTATGAATCACGCCCGCACTCAATTCCAGCGTTATGAGATAGGAACTCGTGAGGCCGTGTGTGAAGCCCTTGAGGATACGGGGAATCTCGGACGCTGCCACTAGCCCCCGTACTCGCGGAGCTGGTAGAGGGCGATCGAGCCGGCCGCGGCAGCGTTGAGCGATTCGATCTTGCCGTACATCGGGATGCGCACCAGCAGGTCGCAGCGCTCGCGCGTCAGGCGGCGCAGCCCGCGTCCCTCCGAGCCGACCACGACGACGGCCGGCAGCGGCAGGTCGGCGTCGAACAGGTTCTCGGAGCCTTCCCCGGCATCGAGGCCAACGATCCAGTATCCGAGTTCTTTGGTGGCGCTCAGCCAGCGCGCCAGGTTCGTCTCCAGCCGCACGCTCAGGTGCTCGACCGCGCCGGACGAAGCGTTGACGACCGCCGGGGTGATGCTGGCCGAGCGGCGCTCCGGCAAGACGACGCCATCGACGCCGGCCGACTCGGCCGTGCGGAGCAGCGCCCCGACGTTGCGCGGGTCCTCCACCTCGTCGAGCGCCAGCAGGATACTCTCGGGGCCTGGCGCGTCCTCCGGCACGGCGCGGGCGTAGGGATAGCCGCTCGTCTCCAGCACGACGCCCTGGTTGCCAGAGGGCGCGAGGTCGTCGATCGCCGCGCGGCGCATGCGCTGGACCGGCAGCCCCAGGCTGCCAGCCCGGCCCATGATTTCGTCGATGCGCTCGTCCCGCTGGAGGTTCTCGGCCAGCAACACGCGACGCGGTTGCCGCCGCCCGGCGCGCAGCGATTCGAGGACGGCGTTGCGACCGTAGAGCCGCTCGAGCGCCACGCTAGCTCGACCAGCGCCAGACCGGGCCGTCCGGCGTGTCCTCGACGCTCACGCCGAGCTCGTCGAGCCGGTCGCGGACCTTGTCGGCCAGTGCGAAGTTCTTCTCCTTGCGGAGCTCCTGGCGCAGCTCGAGCAGCAGCTCGATGAAGGGCGCGGCGTCGCCGCCGGCCGTGGCGGCTTCGGCGATCGACTGCTGCAGTGGCAGGCCCAGGACCTCGCCGCCGAGTTCGAACAACTTGCTCTGGGCGGCGCGCCGATCCTCGCCGCTGGCAGCGTTGGCGATGCGCGCCAGATCGAAGAGCACCGCGACAGCGACCGGCGTGTTGAAGTCGTCATCCATCGCCGCCCGGAAGCGCTCTTCGGCCTCCTTGAGCTGGGCGGCCATGTCGCCGGACGGTTCCACCGCGGCGTCGTCCACCTCGTAGTCGCGCAGCGCGTTGACCAGCCGCCGGTAGCCGTTGCGGGCGGATTCGAGCCCTTCCTCGGAGAAGGTCAACGGGTGGCGGTAATGGGTCTGCAGGACCATCAGCCGGAAGGGGCCGGCATCGCCGTTCTCGATGATCTCGCGCGTGCTGACCAGGTTGCCGACGGACTTGCTCATCTTCTCGCCGTCGAACTGGAGCAGCGCGTTGTGGACCCAGTAGCGGGCGAAGGGGCGATGCTCCTCGAAGGCTTCCGACTGGGCGATCTCGTTCTCGTGGTGCGGGAAGATCAGGTCCGCCCCGCCGCCGTGGATGTCCAGCCGGCCGCCGAGGTGGCGTGCCGCCATGACCGAGCACTCGATGTGCCAGCCGGGCCGCCCGGGGCCCCAGGGGCTGTCCCAGGCCGGTTCGCCGGGCTTGGCGGCCTTCCAGAGAACGAAGTCCATCGGGTGACGCTTGGTTGGGTCGACGGCCACGCGCGCGCCGGCCAGGAGTTCGTCGAGCCGCCGGCGGCTGAGCTTGCCGTACTCCTCGAACTTGGTGACGTCGTAGTTCACGTCGCCGTTTTCGGACTGGTAGGCGTAGCCCTCCTCCATCAGCCCGCTGATCATCTCGATCATGCCCCGGATCTCCTGGCTGGCGCGGGGATAGACAGTGGCGCGCTTGATGTTGAGGGCGTCGGATTCCTCGAACCACTTCTGGATGTACTTGTCGGCGAATTCGAGCGGGTCGACGCCGTACTGCGCGGCGCGGTTGATGATCTTGTCGTCGACGTCGGTGAAGTTCTGGGCGTGGTGGACCTCATAGCCGATCCACTCCAGGTAGCGACGGATGACGTCGAAGGTGATCGCCATCAGGGCGTGGCCGATGTGGGAGTCGTCGTAGACGGTGACGCCGCAGACGTACATCCGCACGACGCCCGGTTCGATCGTCTCGAACGGCTCCTTCTGGCGGGTCATGGTGTTGTAGATCTGCAGTGCCATCATCTATCTCCGATCTGCGCTCTCAAAGACGCTCAATAATAGTCCCACACGTCTGGTAGGGACGCGGACAACAGAAAAGGACGCGCCGAAGCGGGCGCGCCCGGTAGTGTCAGATCCCAGTGAGTTGAGGCGGGAGGCTAGTCAGCCGCGGCGGCGGCCGTCTCGCTCTTCGACTCGGCGGACGAGCTGTCCGCGCCGTTGGATTCGGGCTTGCGGCTGTCGGTGATGTACCAACCGGAGCCCTTGAAGATAATGCCGCTGGGATGAATAACACGCCGGATGTGCCCCTCGCACTCCGGACAGACGGTCAGCGGGTCGTCGCTAAAGCTCTGGCGGACCTCAAAGCGGTGGCCGCACTCCTCGCAAGCGTAGTCGTACAACGGCATAGATTTCACGCTCCCACGCACAGTCTGCAAGTGCTACTTCACAATCCCTAATCTTACGGGACAGCCGTAAATTCGGCAATTCTCGGCGCGCAGCGGGGCGTTGCTCGCCTTGGCCCGTTGTGGCCGCGAAACGCTGCCCAGATGGGTTGCTCGATGGAGCGGCAATGCGCAAAGCTGCCAGGGGCGCGCCGCCGGCACGTCCCTACAGGAATGATCGGGACGGTCTCCATGCGCGGTTTCTGGCCTTGATGTTTAGCGTCCAGGGACGCAGCGCGCCGATGGATGTCTGCGAAGTAGTCAGCGGAGCGGCGTCATCTCTTCCCAGTTGGGGCCGGCCTTGGGCTCGACTTCGAGCGGCACGGAGAGCTCGGCGACGCCCATCATCGCCTCGGTCACCAGGTCGCAGAGTTGCCCGACCTCCGACTCAGGAGCCTCGAAGATCAGCTCGTCGTGCACCTGGAGCAGCATCAGCGAGCGCAGGCCATGCTCGCTCAGCTGGCGGTCGACCTCCAACATGGCCAGTTTCATGATGTCGGCCGCGCTGCCCTGGATCGGCATGTTGATCGCGGCGCGCTCGGCGGCCTGGCGGCGCGGGCCGGAGCCCAGGATGTCCGGCAGGTAGCGCCGGCGGCCATAGAGGGTCGAGGCGTAGCCGTTGCGCTCGGTGGCCTCGATCGTCTTCTCGATGAAGTTGTTGACGCCCGCGAAGCGCTCCTTGTAGCGAGCGATGAAGTCGCGCGCCTCGGCCTGGGTCATGCCGGTGTCGCGCGCCAGCCCCCACGCCTGCATGCCATACATGATCCCGAAGTTGACGACCTTGGCGGTCGAGCGCTGGTTGGGCGTGACCTGATCGATCGGCACCCCGAAAACCTCAGCGGCGGTCGCGGCGTGGATGTCCTGGCCCTGGCGGAAGGCTTCGACCAGCGCCTCGTCCTGGCTGTAGTGAGCCATCAGGCGCAGCTCCATCTGGGAGTAGTCCGCGCCGAAGAGCACGCTCGGCTCGTCGAAGATGCGCGTCTCCTCGCGGTTATCGGCGATGAAGGCGCGGCGCACCTGGCGGCCCAGCTCGGTGCGCACCGGGATGTTCTGCAGATTCGGGTCGGTCGACGAGAGCCGGCCGGTGGCGGCGATCGTCTGATTGAAGTTGGTGTGGATGCGGCCGGTCTTCGGGTTGACCTGGTTGGGCAGCGCGTCGACGTAGGTCGACTTCAGCTTGG
>DATGQR010000046.1:0-12178 GCA_035304105.1 Thermomicrobiales bacterium
AGGGGGCAGCGACATGGCGAAGAAGAAGGGCGATCGCGTCGTCATCAAGCTTCGCAGCACCGAAAGCAACCACGTCTACTGGACCGAGAAGAACCGCCGCAACGACCAGGGTCGTCTGGAGCTAAAGAAGTACGATCCCACCCTTCGCAGAGTCGTGCTTTATCGCGAGCAGCGCTAGCAGTACGCCCATCCCGGGCCTGAAAAGGAGAACCTGATGGGCAAGACCTGCGCCATCACCGGTAAGAAGCGGGTATTCGGCAACAACCGCCCGTTCTCGGAGAAGAAGACCCGCCGCGACTGGAAGCCGAACGTCCAGCGACGCAAGATTTTCGTCCCGGAACTCGGCCGCAGCGTGCGCGTGCAGCTTTCCACGCGCGCGATGCGCACCGTCGAGAAGAACGGCGGCCTGATGCCCTACCTGCGCTCGAAAGGCATGCGCATCGAAGACGTGATGTGCTAACCGGTTCGTTTCGATCCAACCGACGATGATTTCGACGGCGCTCCATCCCAGGGGCGCCGCCGTCATATCTGCGCGCTCGCCGGCCATATCTATGCGCTCAACGATTGGCGTAGAATCGGGCCGGTAACCGTGCAGCGAGGGAGAGAGACGCGTGATCAAGATCAAGTTCCGGCGAACGCCCGCACCACCGATCGAGCCGAAGCTCCAGCGGCCTCAACAGGTCGGCGCGATGCTCTTCACGCTGCGCTCCGTCCCACGCCACCACGACCCCATTCGCGCCATCATCGACAACCATTCCGGCAGCCGCGTCTGGTTCAGCGAGCCACTGGCCTACCTGCGCGGCCAGGGTGTCTCGCTTTTCCGCGTCGAAGCAACCGACCTGGGCTTCCTCGACGAGCTCTACCGCTGGTGGGCGGAGACCGAGCGCAGCGAGGCCTTCTCCTTCGACATCAACTTGTTCTTCAATGACCGTGACTGGGTCGCCTCGCTGCGCGAGCACACGCCGGAGGAAGTCCGCCGAATCATCGAGCAGCACGCGCCCCGCGTGACTGAAGAAGACCTGAAGCCGGTGTTCATGCGCGACCGGGCCTGAGCCCGGGCTGCTTTAACCTGCTTGCCGCGCCACTTCACGCGGCGCCGCGCTCGGGCTATGCTGCCCGCGAACTCGCACGTCACACCCGTGGGCGCCGGCGGCGCCCGGAAAGCTGGGGTTACGACACCCGATGTATATGCGCCGTCAGCGCACCGGTAGACAGCTGCTGATCTCGATCGCGACCGGCGTCGCCACGGTCACCGTGCTGGCGATCCTGGTTGGCACGCTGGAGCGCACGCCGCTAATGGCCGCCACGCTCGCCATGACATTGCTGGGGCTGACAGGTATTTGGATCTTCGACAGTGAAGAGGAATGGTCGTGGCCGGCCGACGCCGCCGACTACCTGACCATCGTCGGACTGATCGGCTTCTGGAGCGCCGTCTCCGATGAGATCCTGAGCTGGGCCGTCGCGCTGGTATTCTACTGGGGACTGGCGACGCTGGTCCGCCGGGCTAGCCGGGCGCGGCGAGCATGAGCGTCCAGGAACTGTCCATCGACCCGGCTCACTCGACGGTCAGCTTCGCCGTGACCTTCGCGATGAACTCGGTCGTCACCGGCCGCTTCACCAACTTCGGCGGGCAGATCCGCCTCGACACCCAGCGACCGGAGAGCTCGACCGTCGCGGCATGGGTCGACGCCGGGAGCGTGACGACCGACCACGAGCCACGCGACGAGCAGTTACGCAGCGACGATTTCCTCGACGCCGGCGAGCACCAGCAGATCCGCTTCGAGAGCACGAGCGTCGAAGTAGTTGGGGAGGACCACTGGCGCGTCAACGGCGAGCTGACGATCCGCGGGCACACTCGGGCGGTGACGCTCGACACGCGCTACTACGGGCTCACCACCGACGCCTGGGGCACGACGCGCGCAGGCTTTGTGGCCGAGGCGGACATCCAGCGCCCCGACTGGGGCATCAACTGGAACGAGCCACAGGAAACCGGCGTCCTGATCAGCGACCACGTCCGCGTCATCCTCTACATTTCGGCTACCGCAGTCAGCGAGGTCGAGGCTGATGACGAGGCCGAGCCAATCTCGGGCGAAGACGAGTCGATCGCGGACGAGGTCGAACCGAGCGAAGACTCCGACGATACAAACGAATAGGCCCGAAGCCAGGGCGACCGGGCCGGTCGCCCCTACATCCGCGCCACCGCGATCCCATCTAATGGCGGCAGGGACCTCCGGGTAATGCCATGTCGCTGGGAAATTACCGGCGCGTAGAGGGGGTGCTGTCCGGCACGAGCCAGTCGTGGGCCCAGTCCTCAATAGCCTGAATGACGGGGGAGAGCTGGCGGCCCTTCTCGGTCAGGTGGTACTCGGTGCGCACCGGCATCGTCGGGATCACCTCGCGCTCGATCAGCCCGGCCGCTTCCAGCTCCTTGAGGCGCTCGGAGAGCATCCGCGGGCTGAGCGAGGGGATGGATCGCTTGATCTCGTTGAAGTGGCGAACGTCGTGAAGCAGCGCGCGCAGAATCGCCCCGGTCCAGCGCCGGCCGATGAGCTCGGCTGCGGCATGGAAATAGGGGCAGAACGCAGCATCAAGGGATTGGCTGCCGTTCGGGTCGCTCATCGACCTTCTCCACCCACGACTGCAACTCACTGTCCTTCGCTGCGCAGAGTATACGTTTTCGCCCCCGCGCCCCGCAGCGGCTCGTCGATGACTGGTACTTCCGGCGTCCGGCGAGCGAACTGGAGCAGGACGATCCCGGTGAGCGCCGCGACGATACCATAGAGGTAGGCATCGCCGAAGTGACTGTACTCGTCCGCGCCGAGATAGATGGGGAGCAGCGCCGGCTTCCCCTCGCGCGCCGAGAGCAATCCAGTGGAGATCGCCGCGCCGAACGCCGAGCCGACGAAGAACATCATGTTGTAGAGGCCGATGCCGGTCCCCGCCAGCCGGGAAGGCACGACGCGCGTCACAGTCGTCTGGAGCGGCGAGAAGGTGGCCGCCTGCCCGATGCCGAAGACGATCAACAACGGCACGAGCGCCGCGACCGGCCAGCCGACACCGACGGTCGCCAGCACGACGATCACGGCGAGCATCGTCGACAACCCGAAGGTCGAGATCAGGACAGCATCATGGCGATCGGCCATGCGCCCGAAGCGGCGGCTGAGGAAGGTAACCATGACCGCCTGGGACAGCAGCACCAGGCCAACCTCGGACGTAGGCAGCCCGTTCACGTCTTCGAGCATGAACGGCAGCAGGATCAGCGTGGAGATGGACGCGCTCATCATGGTGAAGGCAGTGAGCGCGTAGAACAGGTAGCGCTGATTGGACAGCAGCTCGGGGTCGATGAATGGGAACCGCACCCGTCGCTGGCGGAACACCGTCGCCAGCAGCGCCAGCCCGGCCAGCAACCCGCCGGCCAGCACGCTGGGCGAGGCCGGCCCGGAGCGCAGCCCGTCGACGGCGATCATCACACCGGCGATCGTCGCGCCCAGGGCAACGCCGCCGAGCCAGTCGACCGGCTGCGCCTCGCCATCGCTGCGACCGGGGAACATGCGGTATTGCGCCGGGATCAGCAGCACGATCAGGGCGCTGATCAGGAACACAGCGCGCCAGGAAACGAACTCGGTCAGCGCGCCGCCCAGCGTCGGGCCGAGCGCCTGGCCAGCTCCAACTGAGGCCGCGATCAGGCCGATCGATGCGCCGCGCCGGTCGCTAGGGATCGTCCGCATGATCAGCGCCGTGCCGAGCGGCGGGATGGCGGCCGAGCCAAAGCCCTGCCCCACCCGGCAGACGACCAGCAGCGGGAAGACGCTCGTCGGGACGATCGAGGCCAGCAGCGAGGAGATCCCGAAGATCACCATGCCGGTGATGTACATACGGCGCAGGCCGTAGCGATCGCCCAGCCGCCCATAGAAGGGCGTCATGATGCCGAAGAAGAGCGAGTAGAGGGTCGCCAGCCGCCCGGTGTCGGCCTCCGAGACGTCGAAGACATCGCGGATCGTCGGCAGGGCGACGTTGATCATCGTCGTGTTGAGGACGCTCATGAAGACGGCAGCGGCGAGCAGCGGCACGAGCCAGCGACTCACGCCCTCCACAGCATCGGATTTCGTTGGAGACTGCCGGCTCACGCGCAAGCCGGCCCGCGGTCATTCGTCAACATTCAGCCCGTTCGAAGCATGCCCCAGCGTGGAGCGCCAGCTCCCGATCGAGGGGCCGCCCGCACCGCCGGGCGCGCCCGGTCCTCGGACCATTCTACCCATCCGCCCAATCCGGCTCACGTTAGCGCCAGCAGCGGGTAGAGCGCGCTTTCCCAGTGCTGCCTGACATGCGGGCGGGCGTCTTCGGTGGCGACGATGCGAATCAGGCGCCGGTGGTGCTCGTAGCTGGCCAGCGAGGCCGCGTCGATGCCGGTAGCCTCCAGCCAGGTCATTTCGCGGCGCAGACCGACCGGCGGGTCGTCGAAGCAGACGGTGACGTCGGAGCGCCACTTCTCCGGCTTGGGGATGTCGATCAGGACATCGCCATCCGCCAGCTCGACGCCAGCTGCAGCCGATACGCGACCCGCAATCTGCTGCTCCAGGTCACGACGGCGCGCCGGGTGCTTGAAGAGGTCACTCAGGTAGTCGTAGAGCGCCCCGGCCCGCGAGCTGATCTCGACGGCGCGCTTATGAATCGCGCGACTGGAAAGACCGGCAACCAGCCTGCGTGTGCTCTCGGGCATGTCTTCACGCGCCAGGCGCTGAAGCAAGGTCACGTCGGTGAAAGTGGTCAACTCGTCTGGGGACAGTCCGCACTCGACGGCGTCCTGCACGGCGCGCAGAAGCATCGCCATGCAGGCGCGGTTGGTGTGGTGCCAGTAGACGTTGTCGAACATCTCCTGGCGCGCGTTCATCAGTGAATGCAGCGGCGAGATGCCCTTGTGGTCGATCCCTAGCCGTGGCCGGCCACCGGCATCGACGACCATCAACGACGCCAGCAGCCGCTCGGTGTCAACGCCGCCATAGGGCACGGCGCAGGCGCGGGCGTCGCGCGGCAGGTAGTCCAGCTTGTCGACGTCCAACGGGCCGGAGAGGAGTTGCCCGACGATCTGGTCTTCCAGTTGGATTCCGTCCGGCGGCGGGTCGATCAAGGCGGCGACCCGCTCTGGGTCGACGCGCCACTCGCGCTCCAGCAGCGGGGCGATCTCTTCGCTCAGGATGATTCGCCGGCCCACCGCCTCGTGCGGCAGGACAGGCGCACCGAGCTCCTCGATGGCGTGGCTGAAGGGGTAATGCCCGACATCGTGGAGCAGAGCCGCGGCGATGCCGACGCGGGCGCTCTCCGGCGCGATCCGGAAGCCGCGTGCCTGGAGGTGGTCGAGCGCGAGCTGCATCAGGTGCATCACGCCGATCGAGTGCTCCAGCCGCGAGTGGCGCGCGCCAGGCCAGACCTTGGAGACGAAGCCGAGCTGCTGAATGCCATCCAGCCGCTGCATCGGCGCAGTCGAGAGCAAGCTCGACGCCTCGGCCGAGAGCGGCACCAGGTCGTAGAGGCTATCGCGAATAATCGTCTCGGGCGTCAGGCCAAATGATGCGACAGAGTACATCCCGCAAGTGTACATCCAGGCAGCGCCGAACCCTATGCGCGAGGGCTACAATGCGCCCGTCGACGCCAGGTGAGCTGGAAACGAGGAGCTTCGATGACGGGTTGGCAGAACGGGATCGAATCGGCCGCCGAGTACGCGGTGCTGCGCTTGACCGACGTGATGGTGCCAATGCGCGACGGCGTCAGGCTAGCCACCGACGTCTACCTGCCCGCCCGGCCGGACGCACCCGACCAGCGCATCGACACCCCCTGCCCGGCGATCCTGATCCGCACGCCCTACAACAAGATCGGCAGCTTCGAAACGGGCGAGTACTTCGCCCGGCGCGGCTATGCCGTCGCCGTCCAGGACTGCCGCGGGCGTTACCGCTCGGAGGGCACCTTCGATTTCCTGGTGCAGGAGGCCGAGGACGGCTACGACGCGGTCGAGTGGGCCGGCACCCAACCGTGGTCAGACGGCCAGGTGGGAATGATGGGTACCTCCTACCTCGGCTGGACCCAGACGGCGGCCGCGGTAATGAACCCACCGCATCTGGCCGCGCTGGTCGTCAACCAGTCCGGCACCAATGCCTTCAGCAGCTCGGTACGCCACAATGGAGCGATGGAGCTGCGCTTTTTGGCCTGGGCTTTCATGGGCGCGGCGACAGGCACCGAGGCGATGGCCGACCCCACCGTGCGCGCCGCGTTGGAGAATGTGCGCGCCTCGCAGTGGCTCGACGCCTTGCCCTGGACCGAGGGGCAGACACCACTGGCCCACGCCCCGTCCTACGAGAAGTGGGCACTGGAGCTCTACCGCAACGGCGACTACAGCGAGTATTGGGAGCAGCCCGGCTTCAACTTCGCGAAGCACTGGGACAACCACGCCGACGTGCCGACGCTCTTCTCGGGCGCCTGGTACGACTCCTACACCCGCGCCACGATCGAGAACTATGTGGGCCTCTCGAAGCGGCTCAAGAGCCCGGTGCATCTGCTGCTCGGCCCATGGACGCACGGCGGCCTATCGGTCGACCTGACCTTCTCCGGCAACGTCGAGTTCGGCGAGCGCGGCCCGGTGGCCGGCAACCTGGCGCGCAACTTCAACCACCTGCACCTGCGCTGGTTCGACCGCTGGCTCAAGAAGCTGGACAACGGCGTGGACCAGGAAGGCCCGGTGCACTACTTCGTGATGGGCGGCGAGCCGGTACGGCGGACGCCGGAGGGACGGCTCTACCGCGGCGGGCACTGGCGGCAGGCGGCCGACTTCCCGCTCCAGGAAGCGCGCGAGACCGCCTACTACCTGACGTCCGGCGGCGGCCACTCGACCGAGCAGCCGGCCGAAGGCTGTTCGACGAGCTTCCTTTTCGACCCACGAAATCCGGTCCCGACCGTCGGCGGCAACATCTCCTCGCTCTCGGAGGTCTACCCCGTCCCGCCGGAGATCGCCGGGAAGATCACTTACGAGCAGCGCTGGGGCTTGATCGTGAACGTCGGCGGACAGGACCAGAAGGAGCCGCCCGGCAGCCCACAGGCAGGCCAGCCGCTCAACTCCCGGCCGGACGTCATCAGCTTCCAGACCGAGCCGCTGGAGGCGCCGGTCGAAGTCGTCGGCCCGCTCAAGGCTGTGCTTTATGTCTCGTCGTCAGTGCCGGACACCGACTTCACCATCAAGCTGGTCGACGTCGTGCCGCCGTCGCCGGGCTTCCCACAGGGCTACGAGCTAAACCTCTCCGACTCGATCTTCCGCTGCCGCTACCGGAATAGCTTCAGCACGCCGGAGCCGATGGAGCCTGGCGAGATCTACCAGCTCGAAATCCCGATGTACGGGACGGGCACGATCTTCGGCGCCGGCCACCGCATCCGGGTCGACATCTCATCGAGCAACTACCCGCGCTTCGACGTCAACCCGAATAGCGGCGAGCCGATCGGCCGGCACACCCATATGCAGACGGCGCTCAACACGGTGCATTTGGGCGGCGAGCATGCCTCGCACATCGTCCTGCCGGTCATGCCTCGGGAGGGGTGACCGGGCCGCTTGGGAAGGTGAGGGGATCCGGGCAGCCGGCGCGCTCTGCTACGCTTGCGGGGACGAAATGACAGGACACACGCTTCGGCGGCGGAGGAGCGGTGGAGGGCGAGATTCCGAGCTTCTCGCATTTCAGAGAGCGCGCGATACTCGAGCTGCGGTTGACCTGGGAGGACGTCAAGGTCCTTGCGCAGCGCGCCGTGCAGGAGTTCGCCGATGACCGCTGCACGCAGATCGCCGCCAGCATCTCGTACTACGTCTTCTTCTCGATCTTCCCGCTGTCGATCTTCCTGGTCACTGTCTTCGGCCAGGTGCTCCGCAACGACGACATCAAGGACCGCGTGGTCGACGCGCTGATGGAGGTCATCCCGCTCACGCCCGGCGAGGGACGCGACCAGCTGGAGCAAGCGCTGGAAGGCGTCTCGACCGACCTGTCATTGCTCGGCTTGCTCAGCGTGGTCGGGCTGGTCTGGTCGGCCAGCGCGATGATGGGGGCGCTGCGGAATGCGCTCAACATCGCCTGGGATACCCCGCACCGGCGCACGGCGGTCCGGGGCAAGTTGCTGGACATCACGATGGTCTTGTGCGTCGGATTGCTGGTCGCGCTCTCGATCTCGGCCACGGCCCTGCGGCCCTTCGTGCAGGACTGGATCGCGACGCTGTCCGATGGGCCCATGATCCTGGGCGCGTTGATGCGCTTCGGAATGTGGGCGCTCACCTTCCTGGTGCCGATCGTCGTCTCGTTCCTGATCTTCTCCGCGCTCTACCGTTTCGTCCCGGCGGTGCGCACGAGTTTCTCGGAGATCTGGCCGGGAGCCCTGTTCGCCGCCGTAAGCTTCGAGATCGCCAAGGTCGGGTTCTCCTTCTACCTCCGCAACTTCGGCGACTACAACGCGATTTACGGCTCGCTCGGCGCCGTGGTCGTCTTCATGCTGTTCATCTTCATCGCCGCCAACGTGCTGCTGATGGGCGCCGAGATCGCTTCGGAGTGGCCCCGGGTGCGAGCGGGTCACTACGATCGCGGTATGCCGGCGCGCGAAGCCGTCGCGGACATCCCGTTCGTCGAGCGGTTGCGCGTCATCCTGCGCCAGGCGGTATTCGGCGACGGCCAGAGCATCGAGCACGTCGATGACGAGGAAATTGAGGAGCGCAACCGCCGTCGCCGGGAGCGGGCGAAGCTGCGGGACCGAAGCTAGCATTCGGAAAAACCGCGTGGCGGAAGACAGGGTAGACCGAGCGAAAGAACTTGCCGAGCTCGCGAACAAGCTCCAAGACCGGCAGGCGCACCTTCGTCGGATCGAGATGCTGGAACATGTGGAACTCGGTGTAGCGCGCTCCGGGCCTGCCGGCCAGCGCCGTCGCCATCCGGCGCGACTCACCAACCGGGATCACCTGGTCGCCAACATCGTGCGCCAGGAGGATCCGTGGCGCGCGCACGTCGTCCAGGCAGCGCAGGGGCGACATCCGGTCGAGCTGGTCCTGCAAGCCGAGCGGTAGCTTCTCGAGTTCCCGCTCGGCAGCCTCAGCACCAAGTTCGATGAGGATCGGGAAGATACGCCGGGCATCCGGCGAGAGGCCGTCGGGAATAGCCTGCTGGCGGCGCTCGGCGCAGGTGGCCCGGAGTAAGGCCGATTCGTCGGCGCTCAGCCCCTCGGTCAACGAGCGCACGAAAACGCGCCTGGTGAGCTGGTCGACGGGCCAGGACTCGCGGCCATCATCCCGGCAGGTGCTCGCGCTGGCGATATCCCGGGCAAGGTCCCGCATCGAAGCGAAAGGCGCCCAGGCGAGGACGAAACCGACGCGGTCACGGATCAACGGGTCGGCGGCCGCCAGCAGGGCGAACGAGCCGCCCACGCAGGTGCCGATCAACCCGCTTCGCTCGGGGTCCACGTCAGGCCGCTCAGTCAGCCAGCGATAGGCCAGGGCAATGCCCTCGGCGTCGGTGGGGTCGAGGCGCAGGTCGCGCATCGCCGATGACCAGTAGAGCAGCGCGGCAAAGCCCGACCGGGCGAGCGCCGCCCCGAGCCGCGGTACCTGAGGATGGTCCTCTTCGAAGGGCACCACGCCGAGGCAGACGACGACGCCGGGATATGTCCCCGGCCGCGACGGACGATACAGATCGCCTTCCGCGTCACCGTGCGGCGTGGGATAGCGGACGCGCTCGACGACGGGCTCGGGCGTGACCCAGTCGATCGCCCGCGAGGGGATCATCGGCATGACCTTGAGAAGGAAGACCGCCGTCTTGCACGCTGCGCGGGTCGCGTGTGCGGCACTGCGAAGCTGATTCTTCATGTCCCGCCCCCCGGCCCAACCGAACTGCGCGCTGTGGCAGTTTGAGCGTAGGTGGGCAGGTGCGACAGGCGCATCGGCGGGCGATTCGCAGATGTAGCGGGATCGTTACAGCGTGCTGCCCTGTTGCCTCGAACGTGGGATAAATATGCGAATCACCTGACCGCATCGAAGAGCTGCTCCTGACCATGACCGTAGGGGTGGAGCTTGTCTCCACCCGTTTTCGGCCACGCTCTTGTTTCCGAGTGCAGTCAGCACTCACTCCGTGGGTACCCGACCCCTACGATCACGATCGTTGAGAAGACGATCCAGATGGTTGGACAGCGTTGATCGGTCGGTTGGGGCCTCAATCGAAGTCGGTTGGCAGGTCGCGGCGGAGGTGGTGCTCGTAGAGGCGCTGGATCTGGGAGGCGGTGACGCGGGGGAGCGAGAGGTCGGGAAGATCGGTGACCGGGAAGAAGCGAATGTCGGTCGTCTCGTAGCTCGTGCGTGGCTCGCCACCGGTGCGCTCGCAAAGGAAAAAAGCCTTGTAGCTGTGGCGCGGCGACGGCGGGTGGCCGTGGAAGCGCTTGTCATAGAGCATGGCCAGCTTGACGGCGCGCGCCCGGTAACCGCTCTCTTCAAAGATCTCGCGCTCGACCGCCTCGCGGGGGCTGGTGTTGACGTCGGCGTAGCCTCCGGGCAGTGTCCAGAGCCCATCCAGCCGCTCACGCACGAGCAGCACCTTGTCGGCATCGAAGATGCCGCCTCGCACGTCGATCTGGGGCGTGGCGTAGCCAGTGACGTCGAAGGCGAAGAAGTCGCGGATCTGCGGGTGCTCGACCAGCGTGTGCCGGGCGAAGATGTCTTCAGCGATCTGCAGGATCTCGCGGTAACGCTCGCGGTCGTACTCGCTGGGCGCGAACTCCAGGCCGGTCTGGGCAATGGCTCGCAGGCGTCGCGCCCAGACGACCCAATCCGGTTCGGAGCTTGTCATCGCACCTCCTTTCAACCACCCAGCTTACGCCCGATTGCGTAACGGTAGTCGTCCAGCTTCACCCCTACGGTGATTCGAACGCGCGGTTCCTGGTAGCGGTCGGATGATCCTCAACCTGCGTAGTGGTTAGGGTGTGCCACGCTGGCGGCCGTAGTTGCGGCGGATCATGGCGTGGGCGCGATGCATGCCCAAGCGCTCGTAGAAAGGTTGAAGGTGCTCGTCGCAGACGAGATCGACCATGTAAAGGTGGTCGAGCGTCTCCAGCATGCGGCGAACCAGTTCTCCGCCAATCCCACGCGATTGGTAGGCTGGCAGGACTTCCAACAGCGGGATGTAGGCGGACAGGACGCCGTCGCTGATTGCGTTGATAAACCCGACTACCAGGTCGCCATCGAGCGCCAGCCAGACGGCGTAGCTGCCGCGCAGGATGTCGAGGTGGCGCTGAGGCGACGGATGCTGCGGCCAGCCGACCCAGAAACCGCCCTCGAGCTGTTCTGGCCTGATATTCGAGACGTCATTCGTGTAGGTGATCATCGCCCCTGAAATGGTGAGTGGGGCCGGATCGGACCCGGCCCCACGTCGCTACTCATCATTAACCCGGAAGACGCTACTGGGCGCCCTGCAACTCGCGGATGTAGTTGATCAGGTGCCAGATGTCCTCGCCGGGGATCAGGTTCGCGAACGGCGGCATGTTCGGCGGCAGGCCATTGGTCACGACGGTATAGAGGTAGCTATCCGGCACACCGACGAGGCGATCCTCAGTCAGGTCGGCCGGTGGCCTGGGCACGCCATACTGCTCGAAATAGGCTGTCATTACGCCGTTGCCGTCGCCGGCCTCACCGTGGCAGACGGCGCAGTTGACGTTGAAGATCGTCTGCCCGCGCGTGATCGACGCTTCGTCCGCCTGCATCGGATTCTCGAGCTGCGACATCTCCTCGTTGGTGTACGCCGGGGCCCGTCCGTCAACCGGCACGGCGCCCTCTGGTGACAGGAAGCGCGGCGGCTCGAAGGTGCGGAACGACTCGGTATAGTGCATCTCCGAGAAGTAGTCGATCGGGTACGTGTTGGTGGACGAGCACGCTGCGAGGATGCCGAGCAACATGACCGCCGCGCCGACGGCCAGCCGCCGGCGCATCGACCAGGAGCGCACCGCCCGCGCCCGGCGCCGCACGCCCAGGCGACTATTCAAGCCGGCGATCCGGGTCGACATCATCGTTCCTCCGGCTCCTCCAGGAGATTGATCGTCTTGCCTTCTTCGTCGAACTTCACATCTTCGGCGCCGGCTTCGCTCATGATCTGGCCGGCCGAGCGCACCTTGTCTTCGTCGCCCT